>JBHLQS010000130.1:0-8038 GCA_048883405.1 Candidatus Thorarchaeota archaeon | reverse complement strand
CGAATTGCATCTCTTCCCTGACCGTGCAGATCTCCAAAGAATGAGTCCTTCATCCCGGAGAATGGAAAATGGGCCACTGGAGCGGCGATTCCTATGTTAACTCCGACATTCCCAGTCTTCACTTCATATGAGAATCTCCTTGCCCAGCCTCCACTGGAGGTGAAAATTGAAGATGCATTCCCCTTTGGATTTGCGTGAATGATGTTCAGAGCCCCCTCATAGCTTTTCACTTTCACTACTGACATCACCGGACCGAAAATCTCCTCCCGAGCAATGCGCATCTCAGGCGTGACATCGTCAAATATCGTTGGACCCACAAAGAATCCGTGCTTGTGTCCTTCGACCTCGACATTTCTACCATCAAGAAGAAGTTTGGCACCTTCCTTGACGCCGCTTTCAATGAAGTCGAATGTTCTATCTCTCGCCTTTTCGGTAATCACAGGTCCCATTTGTACACCAGCCTCAAGACCGTTACCGACTCGAATCATCTTGGCTTTCTCGACAAGAATATTGACCAATTGCTCATGAATCTCCTCCATCGCCAGAATGACCGCACCTGCCAGGCAGCGTTCTCCGGCACATCCATAGCATGAAGTCATCAGTGCGGATGTGGTGCGTTCGAGGTCCGCATCCGGCATAACTAGCAGGAAGTTCTTGGCACCTGCTTGGACCTGTGCACGTTTGCCATTGGCTGCAGCTCTCTCATAGACTATCTTTCCAACTGGCGTGGAGCCAACAAAAGAAACACCCTTCGTCAAGGGACTATCCAAAAGGGTGTTGGCGGAATCGATGTCGCCATTGACCAAGTTGATTACGCCGGGAGGGAAACCGATTTCGTCTATTATCTCGAAGAGCTTCGTTGCGCTAATTGGAGCAATAGGGGAGGGTTTCAGGATGTAGGTATTCCCAGTGGCTACAGCTGTTGGTAGAAACCATAACGGAACCATGCTTGGAAAATTGAAAGGCGACAAACAAAAGAAGACACCCATAGGCTGACGTAGAACAATTTCATCAATATCAGGAGCGACATCCTCTGCATTATATCCCATCATCAATGAAGGAATACCAGTCGCGACTTCCACATTCTCAATCCCACGCCTGATCTCACCCCGAGCCTCATCCATTATTTTTCCGTTCTCGATAACGACTTGTTTGGCCAGTTCCTCGAATTGCTCTTCCATGAGATTCTTCATCTCAAAGAAGTATCTGGCTCTAGAAATTGGAATCGTGCGCCTCCACTTGGGAAAGGCCTTGTGGGCTGCTTCAATCGCTGCCTCAGTTTCCGTGACTGTACTCATTGAAACCTTCGCAATAACCTCGCCAGTTGCAGGATTTCGGACATCTCTTACGTCAGTGGAGCTGGAATCAATCCATTCTCCATTGATGTAGTTCTTAAGTATGGGCACATCAGCCATTAGACATTCCTTCCTGTGATTTGCTCCAAGTCTGGTCGTCAATTATGATGAGCGAAGTATGCCGCCATTGAAACTCCCTAAAAAATCCTACTTTCTCACTGGGGGATACTTAGCGAAGAGAAATTTCGCAATTCTGAGGAATATCTCGCTGACATTATCTCCAGTCTTTGCACTTGCTTCATAGAATGGCCAACCTCTAGAGTTGGCAAGTAACCGTCCTTGCACGATTGTGACTTCACGCTCAGAATTCATATCAGATTTGTTGCCCACAAGCATGCATGGAAAGGTCTGCTTATCCCTTAGATCCACGCTTGTCACCAGCCCATGTATCCAAATAGGGATGTCATCAAACGAATCTCTATTTGCTATATCATAGACCATTATCGCATAGTGAGCTCCCTTGTAGTATTGAGTTCTTAACTTGCTGAAATCCTCCTGGCCTCCTAAGTCAATAGCTGTCAAAATCACTGGTGTGATGGGATCGACATTTATCGCAATGGCACTAAGATCTACGCCTATCGTTGCAGTATAGTTAGGGTCAAACTCACCAAGCACCATCCTTCGAATCAAGGAGGACTTCCCTACATTTGCATCTCCGACAAGAAGCACTTTGTAGGCTGGAACTGACAAATTGAATTCCTCACACTGACGTTAAACAAGGTATCCTACAGTGCGCTATGAAGATGAGTATTGCGAATATCACAAAGAGTATGCTATGCTTAGAAGGAACATTCTTTTAGAGTCCATTGTCGGACAAGTGAACAAGCAGAAGGAGGAGCAGAGCTGTGACTGAACCCAGTTATGAACCGAGGGAAACTGGAAGGCCGCCTAAAGAAGACGAGTCGATGGTTGTCTGGACAGGACTACTGGTGGTTGTCTGGTTCGTCACCATTATTCTCTTTATGGAAGCTTCGTGGGCAACTTTGTCATTCAATATCGATGTTGTAGCACAAATCTCTCCATTTCTTTTCGCATCGATTCTAATTACCATTTTTTGGTTTGTGAAGAAATCAAAGATGAAGACGGATTAG
The DNA here is from genome assembly GCA_048883405.1 of Candidatus Thorarchaeota archaeon. Classification (GTDB taxonomy): domain Archaea; phylum Asgardarchaeota; class Thorarchaeia; order Thorarchaeales; family Thorarchaeaceae; genus SMTZ1-83. Next base: position 5,592 of record JBHLQS010000130.1, on the reverse strand, counting down.
CTGAGTACACGAAGTGCTCTATCCCAATCAGTACCGCAGCTAATTGCGCTGCAATAGCATCCATAGAGAGAGAAACCATGTGTCGTGAGAGTATATCATAGGCGTGGAAGATAATGCAAGAGACGGAGAATTATCTTTGGGAATTCCTGGAATAAAAGGAAGAAGAAACCAAGGAATGTGTTGCTTTCTGGACAGACACTCCCACTGCGGTTTTCTATCTTGGATGGTGACGATTTTCTTCTATCACTGGATCAGCGGCTCTGCTCCTTCACTCCACAGTGATGTTGGAACTCAGATAATACCCTATCTATGGGCATCTGAATCATTGACTGCCATTGGCTAATGAACAAGATTTATTCGAAAATGCCAGACAAACACGCTATCAATACTTGATTGCGTTGTGGCTGCCTGTGTTAGAATATGAAGGCTCGATCTGGAGACCACCCAGCGAGGCGCGAAGTCTGATTCTTCAGGCAACGGTAGGTTGCTCCCATAATGCATGTACATTCTGCGTGTCTTACAAGAGGAAGAAGTACAAGGTGAGAGGGGCCCATGGAATCTCAAGCGACTTGAACTCGTTGGACCAGGCTTTCAAGAACCGAGTGAGGAGAGTTTTTCTTGCGGATGGGAACGCCCTATCCATGGACACTGATGACCTGAGAGAGGTCCTTGAAGTACTGCATTCAGAGCTACCGCAACTAGAGAGAGTAGGAACATATGGCTATGCCAAGGACGTCCGTGATAAGTCAGAAGACGACCTAAATGCACTGAGGACAGCTGGCCTGGGAATTGTGTACCTAGGTTTGGAAACTGGAGACGATGAATTGCTCCGGTGGAGCCGCAAGGGGGTAACATCAAAGGAGAATGTCGAGGCTTGTCTAAAAATAAGAAATGCTAACATTCCCCTCTCCCTAACAATCATCCTTGGGTTGGGAGGCCTAGAGCAATCTAAGAGACATGCGAAGCGTACAGCGGAGGCATTGAACAAGATAAACCCTGAATATGTGGGCGCTCTAACATTGATGATTCCACCAGGAACACCACTCTATGAGATGACCAAACAAAAGGAGTTCGAGCCAATGTCTCCATTTGAGATTCTTGATGAGATGAAGACATTAGTCACCCGTCTCAAACTCAGCGAGTGTATATTTCGCACTAATCATGCATCAAACTACTTGCCAATTGGTGGCACTCTGAACAGAGATAGAGACCGAATCATTCAGGTCATCCAGTCAGTATTGGAAACAGGTGATGAGAAAAGGCTTCGTCCCAGTCATATGAGGGGTCTCTGACTGGGCATCATTTCGATTATTCGGGAACGAAAACTCCGCTCATCGGCGTAACCTCTAGTCCTCTAGAACGTAGCTCCTTGACAAAAGGCGCGATGCCGACAGAGTCAGATGCGATATGTCCTGTCGCCACCAAGTTTCCAGCATTTTCATACTTGAGAAGCTCCTTCTTGTCTGCGTCGCCAATATGCATATAGATTACAGTTGAATAGCCAGCATCAAAGTATGCCTTAGCGACTCCTGCCCCTCCGTTTGTCCCTCCTGCCATTGCCACAATCCACATGCCTAGGCGGTTCTGGGCTGAACCGACATGGACCATTGGCTCAGTCATCCCCATCTTCATCTCAGGGATCTCGTTCATTGCTTCTATTGCATCTTGCACAAGTGGCTCTGAGATGCTCCTGGTTCCTTCTTCCACTGCCTCAATGAATCGTCTTCGACAGATTATGTCAAGAGGGAGATGGATGTTCATAAAGGGCATCTCCATCAGACGTGCCGCAGAAACGAATCTATCATAATTGCTTGTGTGAATGTTCGCCCTCGTAACATCCAGACGTGGCTGCAACGCTTTTTCTGCAAGATGAGGAGGTATACCTGCTTCCGTCATCTGCTGAATCTGTCTTAGAACAACTTGGTCGAAGTTGATACGCGCGACACCCCCTGGAGGGTGGTGCGCAATGACCAGATCATAATTCAACTCTCTTGCGAGAAGCAATTCAGAGGTCCACATATCTATGCCTATCAGTACTCGCTGGATGTCTTTCCCAGGAACATGAATCGCTGAGTCCCCAGGAATCTCATCCAACTCAGCCATTTCAAGTGCAATCTCCATTATCTCAGCGGTGTCCATCGTTCCCACTCACATTATCAAATGAAGACTAACATAAATAGGATTCTAGAAGCATTCGTCACATAATGAATCATGATTCGCAAACTACTTAAACCTTCCAAAAAAGACAAGTGTCAGTTATCAAAGAATTCTGTCAATAACGGAGAACTCTACAATGTCCGAAAAAATCTATGTAATAAGCTGTAGACAGGACCTAGCAGATATGGGAATGGATAGAGTAAGATCTGCTGTGGAGGGATTGGAAAGCGCCGAGATTGCGATTGATTGGAGCAAAGCTAGATTGGAGCCTGTTGTGGCTACTGAAAAAGTTCCATTTTCCGCTGGCGAAACAAGAATAGTTCCCATAAGACCAATCAAGGTGCCTGCTTACGGATTGGTGTTACAGTCATTCTATGGCGCAAATGGCATGGGACATATTTCCTGCATTGGAGCGCTTGAATACAAATCCTATACTCAAGAACGAGAGGCCAGCATGGCAATGTTTCAGTCGAGACTGAAAGCATCTGTCATGAAAGGAGATATGCTGGGACAAGTATTAGTCGTCCCAGGAAAGAAGGCATAGCTTTCTCGGATAAAGAATCACTTGGTACGCCTAATGTACCATATGAGCTTATCGCCTTCTTCGACAAGTTCAATTATCTCGTGACCAGTTCTATCGGCAAAGGCAGGAAAGTCCTTCTTAGTTCCGATGTCAGTCGCGATCACTTCGAGAATCTGACCAACTTCAATTTGGCCGATCTCCTTCTTTGTTTTGAGAATTGGCATTGGACATCTCATCCCTGAGGCATCAAATGTTCGTGCAACGTCGTGGGTCATGGTCAAAACCTGCGAGGCGGCTCTGCCGAGTTTCAGTTTAAAGCATTGTGATTTGCAGATGTGCGTTTTCGCACATTCGATTAACGATTCTTAATCAACGATTGTGCACTATCGCACACCCGAGCCGTGGTTCTTGTTCCATTTCCGACATCCTTATCAATAGATGATTTTCCCGCCACAATCACTTGGGTGAACCAAAATGGCAGTTTTCCAATTACTACTGTTCGTCCTGTTCGCAATGGGATTCGCTACGATGTTTAGTGGATTTATGGCGGCTAGGAGAATGGGATTTATCTTAATGCCCCAGGTCATGTTGCTTATGTTGGGAATGCTGGTCAGCCTCATCGCTTTGATTGTGGGGATTGTGGCTCCGACATTCTCGTTGGGATTCATGGATCTGGTACAGCTACTACTGGTGATCGACCTTGTCTTCTTTGCTCTGGCGTTCTTACTAGAGTTCATTCAGGCAGTGCCTGTGTTAATGAAGACAATGCAGGGCGGACCAATTCACAGCTCACACATCACAAACCTGATTGTGAGTCTCTTCCTGACTCTTGCAATGGTCTTGTACTACACAGAACTTGCGATTCTATAATGGAGATGAAAGAATTTGGCAGAAAAACTATACATTATCGGGCAATGGGGCCCAGAGGCGGCTGAGCGCTGCTATGGCCCATTTGTGACTGGCACCACCGCACAAGCTCAGGATATTGAAGCTAACATTTTCCTCATGATGGATGCAGTATACCTAATGAAGAAAGGCGCAGCTGAGAAGGTAAAGGCGCCAGGCTTTCCACCGTTGCCAGACCTAATAGATGCATTCCTGGAAGCAGGTGGCAAAATTCAAGTCTGCTCCAACTCGGTAGAATTCAGAGGCATCACTCAGGATCAGCTCAGAGATACCAGAATTGAGATTGCGGGCGCAGCTACTATGATTGATGAAACTCTCAATCACGACCGAGTAATGACTTTCTAAAACCAACATGCGGAGAGAACTCAGATTAGCTCAAGTTCTCTCCAATGCAATTTTATCTACGGATATAGTCTTCTCAGTCCTCGCCCTTCTCTTTTCTGAAGTAGATGTATATGGACTGATCATTATCATCCGCAATTACACTGTACCGGATTTCATCATCCATTAGATTCACGTGAAACTTGAGCTCATCAATCGCATCATCATCTTCTTTTCGAAGATGCAGATAGTCTTTCAAAAATCCTAAACTCACAGCTACGTCTTTGTCAGCGACTTTGCCAATCATCTTTTCAAGGCGTTCTCTGACCTTCATATCAATCTGAGTATTGGATTCTTTGAGTTCTGTAATCTTCTTTGAGTGTTTTTCCCATGCCATAAGTGAGCACCTAGGCTTCTGCTATTGTCTCATTCCTTATTCAACGTTTGCGAAGGGCCTCAAAAGGACCCATTAATGGAAATCTGAGCAAAGAGGAAAGAAAAAGCCAGCATGACTAGCTCACAGGGAGATTACTTTATCGTACTGCTCCATGATTAGGTCGACTGCACCATCATATTCAACGAGCTTAGCCTTTATCGCCAAGCGCTCGCTCAATCCTCTTTCTTCAACATGATGCTTGATTGCAAACACTGGAACTCCAAGTTCCTTGATATCGCTTGAAGTACCGCAACCCCTGTCTATGCTGTAGACTCCATCCTGAGCCAATAGAATTCCAATATCATGGCCGCCTGCCTTTAGAGCATCTATTACCTCACTAATATCGGGACAATCATTTGTAAGCCAAATCAGAAACTTCAATCACTACCACCTCAAAATGTAAGAATAATCTCGTTTTCAGTAAGTGCTTCCGCGATCATCGACTCATCAGCAACCTCGACCTCTTCGAAAATCTCCTCGGCACTGATGTTACGTTCTTCAAGTGACTTTCTACTGGCCAGGATTCTGCCGTCGAAATCAAGGTAGGTTGACTTGAACATTCGGAAAGGCATCACATCAGCAGATTTCAATAGGGAGAATACTCCATCACCCATAAACAAAAGCAGTGGCTCATGATCCATCCCAAACATCCCCACTGCGGCTCTCCAACCCTCAAAGGTGATAATCTCACCATATGGGCGGCTGTTCACAATTATGAGCACCTTGCGTTCAGTAAACTCCATCATTATTCCTCCTACATTCCAAATGTTATGAAGCGGTCTGCTTCGCCAACGTATTCAGCAAACTCGGTGAGGCCCGAAACCTCTACACCTTCAATAAAATCTGATCCTCTCTGATCAAACCCGCGAGCGGATGTACACAGACCACAAGCCTGGAACTCAGCTCCCGCGTCAGCCAGTTCTTGAAATTTGTCATTCATTGGAATGTCGGGATCAGGGTCTTGGCCTAGTTTGGCATTATTCACTCCGTCCACGAACAAGAACACCTTGACGGGATAGCCCTTCTCAAGGGCAGCCTTGGCAAGGTCATAGAATGTGTGACTGTTCTGATATGTGTACGGTGAGGTCAGGAGTAGAATTCCGAGAGTCTTTTTCTCCAAGCCTAAACAGCTCCAAATGCTTTGTCTGGCCGGACCGTGTGCTATTTAAAACATTAACGCAATTGGTCACGATTCGGTCTATTTTGAGTCTCGGAGACCTTATGTCGAAGCTCCACACATACTCTGGTT
>JBHLQS010000129.1:0-8093 GCA_048883405.1 Candidatus Thorarchaeota archaeon | reverse complement strand
TATTTAGCGTTGGTTCACCAGTTCCTGAGAAAGTCAGAACATCAATAGTTTCCTTGTCAAGTTGCTCCAATGTCTGCCCTAGCTCGGTGATGATATCAAAGGGAGAAGGCATAGTATTTTGCAATCCTTCAGGCGAATCAACATGCCTCTTCGTTGGACCAATCTGACAATAAACGCAATTGAAGGTGCATTTCTTTGGAGGTGCAGTTACGTCCAAACCCAAAGAGCGTCCGTATCTCCATGAAGAAACGGGGCCGTAAATATATGTCATCCCTCAGTCCCTCGAATCATCCTAGAATGTTGTCCAGTGCCTCCCTTTCCTCCAAATACCGTGAGCATCAAGGAATTATATCACGGCTTTGGAGGTTTTTACTCATGATGTGCATCAGACTGCAATACAGGTTTCTGTTCTGGTAATTCCTTCTATCCTGTGAATGTTGTCCAAGAGCTGCCTCAACTCATTTGTTGAGTTCAGTTCTGCATAGGCAATTGCATCAACTGTTCCCACCACAACATGTACCGTCTTAACGCCTTCTATCTTCTCAATTTCCTTAGAGGCTTCCAGGATTCGTTTTCCTACTGCCTGGATTAGCACACTCACTCTTACTTTACCCATAGTCATCTCCCTTCTATCTTAGCCCAATGATCTCACTGATTTGAGTGACTATTGAACCAAAAGCCTTGGCTGCTTTGGAGTCCGGATTCTCCTCCACAAAAGGAGTCCCCTTGTCAGACAAGCTTATGATTCTTGGATCCAGTGGCAATGATCCTAAGTGGCGTACTCCGAAATCCTCCGCTGCTTTTTGGGTCACTCCTTCTCCAAACAGTCTATACACTTCATTGCACTTCGGACATACAAACTCACTCATGTTCTCTACTATGCCTATGATAGGCACACCCATTCTCTCCACAAGACGAATCGCTCGGCGTGCATCAAGTACAGCGACCTCCTGGGGTGTTGATACTATAATCACGCCATCTATATCGGGAATCGATTGAAGAATACTCAGTATCTCATCTCCCGTACCAGGAGGAAGGTCCACGACCATAACATCCAGCTCTCCCCACATAACATCACTAAGAAACTGCCGAATAGCTTTTCCAACAAGCGGCCCCCTCCAAGCGATTGCGTCATCTGTCTGTCTTAGCAGAAATCCCATGCTCATCACTTTGAGATTTAGCGGGCCCCTTATGGGTCGAATTCTTTCATTTTCTACCTGTGGGTGGGCTCCCTCGAGGCCTAAGAGCTTCGGGACATTTGGACCATATATGTCAACATCAAGAATTCCGGACTTCAGCCCTTGCTTGGCGAATGACATTGCTAAATTTGTAGCTACTGTGGTTTTTCCTACACCGCCTTTCCCAGAAAGCACAACAATCTTGTGTTTCACGTCCTTCATGTTCCCTCTGACTTCAGGAGGTACCAAGTCTTTTGCATCAGCTACCGTATTGGTCATGCACTGTACTCTCTTCTAGTTTTTCTCACAGAACACATATAATGAACCCTACATGATATAATGAATATTGATTCATTAAAAACCAACCGGTATGGGAACTTAAGATTCACTTCAGAAATTAGTTACAAATACCCGCTTACTCCTTTCTAGGGTAGAGCGAAGTATGAGAAATGATGTGATGGGCTTTTTGGGGACTTCAGAATCATCATTCAGTCCGCACCTTGAGTTAGATGGCTGTCGCAATTTAGTCCGACAAGGATTGACACATATCACAGTCCAGCGGAGTATCAGACTTGGCTTGACGTAATGTGCAAACAGTACCATCCTTCCTGAGAGACATGCATATGGTGCAGATTGTTTCCACACCATCTTTCTGTGAAACCGTGTCTGAAGTAATCTCTTTGACAAGGGCCTCGATTGCTGTTTTTACGTCAGGCAGAGAACTTAGAGCATCTGTCAACTGATCCCCCCTCTTTTGTGAAATGTACTGACTGATAGCTGGTTGCGTCGTGCCGAGCAACTCTGCAACTTTAGTCTGCGACATGGAGTGGCCTTCGACAAGCTCCCTTGCTAGAAGAGAACGAATAGCAGGGAGAATTGCGGCAACAATGATTTCGCATGGAGGACGCATTCAGACACCACTCTGTGTGAAGTATGCCTCCGTATATGTATACCGCTATATTATGGTAGCATGCCACACTCATTGAGGTGGCCTGCTGGACGAAGGTGGGGGCGGTGGTCGCGACCGAGTAGGGTGGTGTTGCGCAGCAATACGGTAGGACCATCAGCGTGACATAAGGGATCTCCAAAAGCCATCGGTAGCGATCCACCACTCTTGTACTCTCACCAATCTTAGAATGAGGTCATAATGCCACACAGGTGTCAGCATGGATAAAGCCCGGCATTAGACGTAGCCTGTCCATGAATCCTTTCAACTCCTTGACCGATTCAAGTTCTGCATATGCGATTACGTCGTAAGCTCCCGCAACTCGACTGGCTCTTCTAACTCCCTTGATCTCACTGATACTTTCGTATGCACTACGCACTTCATGAGCCTTTAGCTGCACTAAGACATTTAGTCTGAGCAATTGATTTTGCCTCCGCTTCAGGCTGATTGGCATCAGCTCAGCCAGGATACACGCACTTACCATAACGCTGTTATGCTCTTAAGTAAGTTTAGTTCAAAATAGTTATCTGAATTCTTCTGGGGAGATATTGAAGAATGCAGCAGCCGATGTTTGTTGTACCCCTTCCTATACTGCTTCTTCAGGATTTCTGATTGGTCTTGTATATCTTGCTCTTGGCTATAGAGAAGAATCTGACTTGACTAGGCGTAATCATCTATTCATTGCTCAATAGAATCGGCCTGTCGAGAAATTTCGTGAAAACCGCTTAAATAAATGCGAGACAAGACACTACATGAGATTGATGATGAAAGCTAGGCGAGAATCTGATGAAGGAATACTCAAGGCACTCTCGAACTCCACGAGAAGAGAGATAATCCGATTAATAGCTGAGAAGGGAAGTGCCTCATACACGGAGATAATGCACGTCTTGGGGCTTGAACCATCTCTTGAGAGTGGTACGTTTAACTACCATCTCAAGGAGCTCGCTGAAGTGGGCTTGATCGAAAGCGTGAATGGTGAGTACAAGATCAGCGCCCTGGGAAGGAACGCCCTGATTCTGATTGATCAGGTCAGACAAGAACCCCAGGTTGACAGATACGGAGTGCTTTCTGCTGCACTCTCCATGACACCTAGAGAAGAGCTTGACCTGTTCAAGGTACAGATGGGGAGTGGTCTTGGATTTTCTGGCACCCTTTTCAGTTTCATCATAATGCTTTTCACACTAGGAAGTCTTGGATTCGTCGCAGCCTTCGTATCCTTCCTGCTTTGCTTAATTCTGATGATAGGCTCAGTTATCAAGCTGATCAATCTCGCACGAAAATATGACCTCGGGCTTTCTGTTCTTCTTTTCATCTCCGACAGCTGGTTTCTGGTTCGGTCCCCCAATAGAGGGAACTTCATGGCACTTGCAGGCTTTGCTGTGATATCCGTTTTCTTCGCAGGCTTCTATTTCGTTTCTGTTGTTGGTGGGGAAGGATGGATTTCGGCGCCTGGAGTCGCAGCGCTCATGATTTTGATGCTCACTACTCCCTGTGCTCTCATTCTCGCAGATATAGCCACCAAGAAAGTAGAGGAACTGGAGTCGATGGAAGGTGGCTCAGCGTAAACAGACAGAAGAGGAGCTTGACAAATTACTCCTGGTCCTAGCGAAGCCATTGACGAGACTGATTCTCACCGTCCTATCGGGCCAAGATCCTAGCTCCACCAGAAACAGGTCGTCGGAACCAACTAACTCAACGAAGGACTTGCCTTGAGATGTAAATTCTATAAGGTGCAGCTGCAGCTTCGCCTTTTCTAGCAATTGGTCAGGAATGCTTCATTCGCAAGATGATAGATCAAGCGTGCAGTTTCAGGAATCCACACGCCCTTTTTGGTGTCAAAGAACTCCTCAATAGCATCGACAGAAACGACTTGACCCACAATGAGTGTATGATTCCCAATAGGGACCATGTTCTTCACTTTGCACTCAAAGGAGGCGATGGCCTCTTCCACTGAGGTCGCGTTCTTGTCTGTCTTCCCGGGGACTGGAGTCAGGCCGGCCTCTGTTATCTTGTCTTCATACTGTCGACCGGTATGGGTGCCTGCCCACCACACCTCACTTAGAGCATTCAGGGGCATCACATTGACAGTGAAGATCCCAGCTTCCTTGACTACGTTGTAGCTGAACTTGTTTGGAGAGATCACTATCCCAAACAACGGTGGCCGAACTGAGAGAGGAGTGGCCCATGAAACGGCAATGGCTGCCTTGCTGTTATCTCTTGGATCATTTGCTGTGACTAAATATGTCGGGTGTGGGCCTGACAATGCGATGAAGGCATTCGTGTTGCATTTAGCTCTCATGCATTTAACAATAGTTAATTTATTGATAAGCTCTGTTATATGTCATTGAAAACGAAGTCATTGAGACCTAGATCTCTCAGCCTTTCTGATGCGCTCTCGAAGCTCTGCGATCTCCTTGTTTCTCTTGTCCAACTCGGCTTTCTTTCGCTGATTGGTCCTCACATAATCGTCATAGGCATCTGACCACTCTTGTCTGGTTTCACGAAGCTGCCGTTTCAGATGTTCGTACATGATTCTCTTGACATGCACCGTGTTCTTCAGATTGAGTAGGGCTGTGTTCAAGTCTGAGGTGACATTCGAGAGTTCCGATTCGGCTCTCTTAAGCTCGGCATGCAAGTTAAGAATCTCAGCAGGTGGTTCCCTGACTGACCTCTCATCAGCAATGGGCTCCTGGACTGATGATAGATAATCAGCAACCTGCATCCTTGCTGCAGATTGACTCGTCGGTTCACTAGCTTCTACATCACTTGATTCAGTAGATCCTATAGAACCAGTATCTGCTCCGGGCCGAACTGTTTCAGTTCTGGGAGTTGCAGCACCTGTATCATTCACGCCTTCATCTATAGCCGTAGGCCTGTCAACTCTGAGCTGGACATGCTCACTCTTTACAGGTCTACCATCTGCTTCATCAATCATCATCTCAGTGAGCGACTCGAAAGCCTTGTCGATATTTTCACCAGTCAATGCTGATGTTTCGATGAAGATGGAAGGAGTATTCATCTTCTCTCCAAATCTCTTAGTGAATGCTTGGCCCTCTTCGTATGAAACGGTTTCTTCCACTGGATGACTTGGTCTCAGGTCTATCTTGTTGCCTATTATAATCAAAGGAGGAAGTTCGCCCATGAACCCATGGGCTTCGACGAGCCATTTCGATGCATTATCGAACGACTCTCTATTGACCACAGAATATGTCAGCAGGAGACCGCTGCATCCCTCATAATATCGTCTACGAAGGCCCTGGAAAAGGGGTTGCCCAGCTATGTCCCAAATCAACAGGTAGATAGGGGTCTTTCCCATGACAAAGGTCTTCTGCGCAAAATCCACTCCCAATGTAGCGATATAGCTCCTCTTGAACACACTACCTAAGAATGAGCGACGAATGCTCGTTTTTCCGACAAATCCATCGCCAATCAGGCAGACTTTGAATTGTCGGCGGTGTAGTTCAAATGGAATGCAGACTCCCTCCATTCAGGGATGGTGGCGTTATCTTCCTTCCAATCTGTTGCTTATAGTGATATTTCAGCTGTGTAAATGAGGGTTTTGTAATTTCCAGTGTATCACCACAGTATCACACCAATCTGCACCATCGCTACTCCTCGACAGCTCCACCAATCTTTCTGAGGTGTTGTCTAAAGGTAAGTGATGAGTCTTTCTTTCTGGCGTGAAGATAGCTCTCAAACTGTAATTGTTCACTCAGACTATTCCCCTCTCTAATCTTAGCAGACTGACTCTGTTCCTTTTCCATTATTGCCTTGGCAGCTTCCAGCACACTTGGGGTATTCTCATACGATACAAAGAGAACACCGTCAGAATCTCCGAACACCACATCTTCGCGTGTCACCGTGAACTCGCCAAATCCAGCTAACTCAAGTGCGTCCGGTCTTCGTGGGTCGACTCTTTGTGGTCCGGCAGGATAGGTGCCATAGCTCATGATTGGAAGTCCAATCTCTATCAGCTCCTTGGTGTCTCTGTGAGTGCCCCAGACCACAATCCCCCCAATTCCGCGTTCCTTTGCTTCAAGTGCGATGAGGTCGCCAATGCATCCCTCATCATCCCGACCACCATTGTCTATCACCAGCACATCCCCCTCATTTGCATCCTCCAAGGTTTCCAAGAAGATGTCTACACTTCCAAAGTGTTGGCATGGAAGCGATCTACCTGCAACACGCAATCTACTATCAATCAGCTTGATTCCAGGTGGGCCTATTCTCAGAGGAACAGCTAGACGTATACAGGCATCAGCTATTTGTGGTGTAGAGAGGATTGTGAAGGACTGTTTGATTTGGTCGTTGTTCAGTGTTGTCACCTCTCATTAATTCCATAATGTCTTCGCCTTAGAGTATTACGCTCCTTGCTTCCTTCCGACCGGGCAAACATTGATACATATCGAACAATCGATGAAGCTATTCTTTGTAGGCCGGCGAACCAGCTTCTTCTCTAGTTTCCTCACATCTGTAGGAACATCTGGAGAACAAGGACTCTCAGCAGAATATGTCATGCATCTATGAATCGTTAACCTATATGGCTCAATTGCTCTACTTGGACATGCTGTGATGCATTTCTCACAATCTCCACACAAATCTTCCTCAAAGGGCTCATCGACCTCAAGCTCTGCGGATGTGAGAACAGAAACCAACATCACCCTGGGTCCGAGATTTGGAGTCACTAATAGAGTGTTCTTTCCTTGAGCACCCAGACCACACCGAACCGCGGTTGTCTTACAGGGTATTTCAAAAGAAATGAGCGCTTCAAATCCGTTATCTTTCAAATAATCGACGATGAACTGAGCTTTCTTTCTCATGACCTCATAGCCTACATAGTATGATTCGAATTGCTCATTCTCTGGATGCATTCCATAACCCTTCCAGTCTTGCGGGTAGATAGATAAACTGAATGAGTCATCCCAGATTTGCTGAGTCATGATGATTACAGATCTAACAGACCCTAGCTCTTCCGAGGGTGTTTTCAGCTTTCGAATCTTGCCAACCCATCCATAATACAAATCACTGACTCTCTCAGGTGTAGTAATTCCTACATCTGCGAATCCGCTACAAAGAGCAAGTTCTTTCAGACTTCCTGTAAGAGTAGACATCTGATGACACCCTGAATGTCATTCAGATCTAATTGCTATTTGATTCTTCAACCGTCATATGACGGTCCTCAGAAATCCGTTTGAAATGCCAAGGCGTCATGAATCAATTAGTGTAGATGCTTGAGATTCAAGAACTTCGTTCATTGCCCCTGTACGGTATCCTACGACATCGAATGTGACATACTTGAACCCCGCTCGTTTAGCGAGGTCATAAATCCTGTCTAGCTTGCTCACATCAAACAGTTTCTCCCGTTCCTCTCGACCGACTTCTATGCGGACTAAATCGCTATGGAACCGTGCACGTACACACTCGATCTCAAAAATCTCTTTCACATCCTGTTCCACTTTGTCTACACGTTTCACCCGTTCTTCTGTTATCTCAGTGCCGTAAGGAAACCTACTTGAAAGACAGGCCATTGAAGGTCTTTCTGCGACTGACAGGCCTGCATTCCTAGCATAACTGCGAATCTCCTCCTTGGTAATGCCATAAACTCTAAACGGAGAGATGACTCCTGCCTCCTCAAGAGCTATTGCACCTGGGCGATGATCGTTCATATCGCTAGCATTAGTTCCATCTACGACAATATCCATTCTCAACTGCTCCGCAGTATTCAGCCAAACAGAAGCAAGCTCTTTCTTGCAGTGATAACACCTGTCAAAGGGGTTTTTCACCAAGTCTTGGTTAGCAAGTTCGTCCACTTCGATGACCTTTATCTTGATGCCAAGCTCTTCAGCGACGTCCATTGCCGCTTGCAGTTCAGTTCGGGGAAATGTAATGCTATCCACAGTCAATAGAACAGTCTCTAGAGCACACTCTTGTGAAATGTGAGCAAGAACTGAGCTGTCTACACCCCCGCT
>JBHLQS010000128.1:0-8161 GCA_048883405.1 Candidatus Thorarchaeota archaeon | reverse complement strand
GTGAGGAATACAATCAGGACCAATGCTCCCAATCCTATCAATGCAATAGTTAGGAGATGAATTGGAGCAAGATTCTGGATGAAGCCGAATAAGGCATCGAAGAACCCAGTGGAAAGTCCGGGCATCGCCGTACCCGGCAGTAGCATGTCGCCTCTCAACCAGACTGGAACAGAGAACGGGATGAAGGTCAGGTATCCAGAAACGGAGGCAATAGCTGTGAGCTCAATTCGCTTGCGATTCTCTGGAATGATTAAAAGATACACGGGGAGCATGAATGCTGCATATACTTTGGTTGCAGCGCTGAGTCCTAGCAGCATACCGCCTACTCTAACTCGACCTATGAGTACACCCCATAAAGAGAGAATCAGGAAGATATTGGCAATGGGTTCAAAGTGTCCATTAAAGCCGGATTCTATGACCGCAAATGGGAGTAGGGCATAGACTAGTGGAGCTGTGCGCAGCTCATCTTTGATGACTTTCAATCGTACCATCAGCCAGAGAGTTCCAACTATGGCAACATCAAAGATGACGGCGAGTATTCTATAGCTATCTATAGTCGGTGCGATTAGCATTATGGCATAGATGAAATAGCCAAAGACTGGAGGATATGGAAAATAGAAGTCTGCATATGGAATGGTTCCCCAAGACATGAACTTCCCAAAGTCAAGGTACCACACTGCATCAAGAGAGATGAGGACTTCAGACCCAAGCCATGCCAAGCGAGGAATTGCCGCTAGAAGCAATAGAATGAGCAGCGAACGCATCGATGATACACTGAGAAATGCATGAAAACTTATTCTTTCCAATCTGATGACAAAACCGATTGTGAAGATGTATAATGCTGACCAGAGAAAGACCACAATGAAAAACAGATACATATTGCCTCCGACGAATCGCAAGAGAAGGGCAGGGGCAATATTGGCGACTACCAACATCAGAAGAATCGTCGTTCCATGATTCTTCATAGTGGCATCAAGAAATCCATCATTTCCTTTAGGGTCGTTAGACTCCAAGACTGCCACCTTGCTGAATCGCTTTGCGTAGCGTCATTGATGTGTTATATCAGTTTGCTGAAGTGATGCTAGATGCACTGGGTCAATTGGAAGCTCCAATTGAGATGGCCTGAATGTCCATACTCCTCTTTTGCCGCGTTGGAGATATTGAGTTAGAATCTGATTGAGATAACCAAGAAGAGTGACCCTGGTTAATTTGCTTGATCCCAGTTTGCGATTTCGGAATACAATAGGAATCTCGACAATTCTAAGATGGTCCATTGATGCTAGCACATCAATCAGGAATTTGGATTCTGAGTTTGCTATGCCATCGATTAGAATCTGGCTAGATTTGAACGCGGCATAGCCACTCATAGGATCTCTAATGGGAAACCGGAAAAGAGCCTTGGCGAGCACAGTAGCACCCAGACTAAGAAATAGCCTGTAGCTCGGCCAACCGTCCACACCGCCTCCAGTCACATATCTTGAGCCAACGGCAATATCATATCCTAGGCCTATCTTCTTGAAAAGCGCAGGCAGATATTTTGGATGGTGTGAGAAGTCTGCATCCATGACGGCGATATGCCCATTTCCAGCCTTTCTCGATGCATACCGAACTGCACTTGAAATTCCACGTTGCCCTTTGCGTTCAAGGAGAGTAACGCCGTAATCCGCACCTAGCTTCTCTACAACTTCACAGGTACTATCATCACTAGCATCGTCCACCACTACCACTGAAACATCCTCTTCACCCAAGTAGTCATAGATGGCTGGAATAAGGCGCCCAATGTTTGCCTCTTCATTGAGCGTAGGAATTATCACCGTCTTCATGGATGAAAGCGCCCCTCAAGAGAATCGATCCGCACCTGATAGCTACCCTGATTGTAGGTGGTATTATGAAGGTTCTGGGATGCTAATGGACAGAGATTCTGCTGATAAATCAATTGGAATTCTCCATTGCGGACTTAGCCAATTCAATACCTTTTAGGTCATTGACGGGGATCCAATTCTTAGATGGTACGTTTACAGCGTAGAGCCGCCCTTCCTTTGCCAATACGGGACTGACAATATTCTCGAAGGACGACTCTCTGTCAAGTGAAATAAGTCGCCTAAAGTAGACATATGCCTCGGGATCGAATAGAGTAATTCCTGTATGTGCAGGGATTGCTATTGTAGGATATTTCGTGATGTCAGATACTTTACCATTGTTGATAATCATCCCCGAATACTGGAAGGGTGTTTCAGGCACGACCACGAAGGTACTGATACAGCCGTTCTTCCTGCCCTTCAAATGGCCTTCGAGAAACACCTCTCCGTAGGGGCGCGACAGTCCAATAATCATATCGTCAGGATTGTGCACAATTGCAGTCAATGAATCATCGATTGTGCCATTATTGAGGGCATTCAGAATGGCTCCTCCACTTCCGACCTTCCTTCCATCGGGATCTTGGGAGTAGAGAATCTCAACACCCCACCGAGCACCATCTCCAAGATGCTCTTCGACCTTATCAGCGAGAAAACCTGTAAGCACTACAAACTTGGAAATGCCAATAGAGGCATAGTCACGGATTGCCTTCTCAATCATGCTCTCCAATCCATCAATACTAATCATCACCTTATTGATGCCGTCGCTCTGAGTTTCCGCACGTATTCTGGTGCCCTTCCCTCCGGCTGGCATGACTACGACGGTACTGGGAATTAGAGCCTCAATCTCTTCTTTAGATATCTTTGTGACTGTGTCCTCAGTGTTGATACGAGATCTTATCTCAGCCATAATTGATTCAAGCGTGTCTGTCATTTGTGCTCGGACGAGCCATCAGTGAATGACCTGATAGCATTTTCTGAAGGTTTGAATACGCACTCTATTCAGTTTCGTGAACCATCTGAGCCATCTCTTCCCACAGTTCAAGACGCTTCTTGGCCTCTTCCGGATTCAATCGCTCAATGGCATATCCAGTATGGACAATGACATACTCGCCTGTCTTCAGTCCTGGAAGCAACGCAATGCACACCCTCTTTCGAACACCTCCAAAGTCTACTTCTGCATAGTCCTCGTCGATGCTCTCAACTAAGCCAGGAACTGCAAGACACATGTTAGAGAGTGAACGAGGACTACTCTTTAGAATCTTATGACGTGACACATAGATTTCTAGCTCACTGGTCTCCAGCAGATATCAAGGGCATCCGCTTTAGCCTGAGCAAGCTGCATCTCTTCTCGGCTCACTCTTCGCGATATCTCGGGGAATTTATCTTGCTCTCTCCGAACTCTGTGCTCAGGGCGATACTGACCCATGATATTCACCATACAGTTGGGCAAATTCGCAGCAATCCATTCGAGGATAGGGAATGTGCAGCACTCAATGTGGTTAGGCATAACGAGATGTCGGACTATCACCTCTCCGTGCTGATAGGCCATTGAATGATTACGTGAAACCACATCGAAGTAATTCTTGACACCGGATAGTCTCTCTGCACATTCATCATTGCCGTACTTGAAGTCAGGTAGCCAGACATCAAATACATCAGTAAGTAAGTTCATAGTTTCCTCGGAACAGTAGAGGTTGGAGTTCCATAGTTGAGTCACATTGGAGGTCTGATGCTCCATTGAACCTAGTATTGTATGAGTATTGGGTATTGGGTCTCCGCCGACGTAATTGATATTCAGAGCTCCATCTCTGAACAACGTATCAGCAAGGATTGCCAGTTCTTTTGGGGTTATGACTTGACCCGAGTTTGGATTCGTGGAGATATCTTCGTTTTGACAAAAGACACACCCAAAGCAGCAGGATGCGAAGAATATAGTGCCACTGGGAACCAAAGGCGCTTCCTCACCGGAATGGAGGAAAGCAGATGAAACCCGGGACTCACTGCCTAGCCTACACCAACCCTTGTCATCCATGGTTCGATCCGCTCCACATCTCCGCTCACAGAAATGGCAGTCCTGAAGAATTCGGTTTGCAAGTTCAATCTTGAGGTCAAGAAACGAATGCTGTGTCGGCAGAACCTCAACACTGCGCTCTCCGCCAGAATCAACCTGTTGAACATATTCAGAGTGCTTGGTTGAAAGCGTCTCATGCTCCTTCCAGAGCTCGTCCAGGGGAGAGTCAAGTGGCTGAGTGGTGATGACATCTCTTGCCAGCAGGAACTTGGCATATCGCTCTTGGTCTATGATATACCTGTATCTTCTTAGTCGACGCACTACCTCTGCATCTTTCCAAACGCGAGTAGAGTCGGGTCGATAAATCTTCCACATTGTCCTGGGGAATAATAGCGACTCATGATAAAATGTATGTTGATTTCATGATGACTGAATCTAGAGCAATACAGAATGCTTCGTTTTCTCGTCGACTACAAATGAGATAGATGCCAGAAGTGCTTGCACGGTCCAAGCAAACAGATCAGGAGTGAGATTATTCTCACTCTCTACCAACCTGCGGCCTGCAAGAAGCTCAGTCTGGATAGGCGGGCTTGTGACAAAAAGTGCTCTCTTAGGCAATTCAGCCTTGGTGAAATGCCAGTTTCGGTATTTTGACGCGTATTCAGAGTTCCTCGCAGGCCGATTGAAGTCATCTAATCGACACCAGTTCATCGCATATACTGCGTCTACATCCTCAAAGGAATTGAAATCGTGGTGCTCTTCGAGGGTTCCACCAGCAGTCTTGGCACGATCTCTAGTGCTACGAAGGACTCGATTCAACAGAGAAAAGTCACTTGGAGAAACCACTCTGATATGTGCTCCCAGAGATGCCCCAATTAAGCACAGGCTGTGAGCGGTGGAAGGCAGCGCATGAGTTGATCCGAATCCCCAGGAAATCGCGATGTTCTTCCCCTCGAGCCCTCCTAGCCGCTCCCATAATGCGGATGCCACGGCAAGAGCTGATTGTGTGGCATAGATGTCATCTGACAGGTTGACAAGTGGAACTCGTGAAACAGTGCCAAGCTGCTCTACTAGACGGCGGCCAGCACCAAACGTATCTATATCGACAAAAGCAGTCAGGAGTACATCGACCGCTTTACTGAACATATTGACCTCTCCTTGAAGTGATTCAGTGGACATTCTTTGAGCATCATCCCAGCCCAGATCCGCAGTTCTGCATCCCAGGCGTCCTGCTGCGACCTGGATGGTCTTCGCTTCCAGCAAAGGACCATTTTGAAATATGTAACCGAGAACCTCCAAGCGTCTAGTGTTGTCGTCCTTAGGTACCCATTTTGGTGGACTATAGGCAATCACTCTGCGAATGAGTTCTTCAATTTCATCGCCCTTAAGATTCAGCATGTTTCAAACCGCCATTGGGAATGTGGAACCACCAACTCAGTTCCTCTCCCATGAGCAACTTTTAAGGACATAGACTGATGCCTTGGATGCAGAGTGGAGGCGAATCCAATTGAGCGGGCACAAGAAGCTCTTGAACAAAATTGAGAGCAAGGAAGCGAAAGTCACGATAGTGGGACTTGGCTATATCGGACTTCCTACTGCTCTCTTCTATAAGAAAAGCGGGCTTGCTATAGCCGGCATAGACACGAATGAGGAGCTAGTGACCGAGCTTAGAGCGGGAAAAATCCGAATGAAGGAAAATGGCCTTCAGCAGATTGCTGACAACCATCTTTCAGATATTGTCTTAGATACTTCTTATGATAACATCGCAGATACCGATGTCTTTGTACTTTGTCTACCTAGTCCCATAGATGAGAATAACAAACCCGTCACAAGGTACCTTGAGAATTCGGTTGTAGATATTGCATCCAAAGCCACAGGCGATTGCCTTGTTATTGTAGAGAGTACGGTACCTGTTGGCACGACAGAACGTCTATTGAGGCTATTTGCTGAAACAAGTGGAAAGGTTCTAGATGAGACCCTCTGGGTCGCACATTGTCCGGAGAGGGTGTTTCCTGGTCAAGTTGTAGAAGAAATGGACACTAATCACCGTCTAGCAGGAGGAGTATCTGAAATGTCCACCTCTCTTGCTGTTGCATTTCTCAAGACTGTCTTCAGACCTGAACTAATTCATCCTACAACCGCGATGGTGTCAGAAGCCGCAAAATTAGCTGAGAATGCATTCAGAGATGTAGGGATTGCCTACGCAAATGAACTTGCAAAGCTCTGCACAGCGCTTTCGATAGATGTCAGGGAAGTCATCGAACTGGCGAATCTTCATCCGCGAGTCGATATCCTCAATCCATCTCTCGGTGTTGGAGGCTACTGTCTGCCAAAAGATGGGTGGATTCTTGTTGAGTCCGTGCGTCCGCTCAACGGTGAGGGGGTTCTTATACCTGCAGCTCGGAAAGTCAATGACTCAATGCCAGCTCACGTGTCAAAAAGGATTCGGGAACTGGTTCTGGACCTCTCGCTGAAATCTATTGTTGGGATTCTGGGAGTGGGCTTCAAGCCAAATGTGTCAGACACGAGAAACAGTCCATCATTGTATCTCATCAATCTTCTTTGGTCAACAGGAATCGAAGTTATTGTCTATGATCCTCTTGTTGAGCAGAAGGTTGGTGACAGAAAGGTTGATTCTATTGACGAGGTTCTACAGTCCTGCGACATCGTGGTACTGGGAGCAGCACACGATTTAATTTTGAAGGAGCTGAAAGAGAAGGATTTGAGCGGCATAGTGTTTGTTGACCCTCCAGGATTTGCACAAGAATTCAGGACTCGTGTCAGGAAGTATGTTGGTCCTAGTATCTAGATCCAAAGCGAACCAAAGCGTTTAATCAGGGGGCATGGACAGAAAGAGATGAGTTGAGATGAAGAAGCTTCTTGTCACGCTCACGGTTGCAGAGAGTAAGAGACTCATTGCTAAAGCACTACTGAAGACCGAAGCTGTCCAACAGGCTTGGAAGAACGGGTATCTCTGCATAACAATGGGAACCACCTCTGCATACCTCGTTGAGGAGATACTAGGCGAGTACGACAAGACCAGACATATTGCAGGACTGACTGTTGCAAAGGGTCTGGCAGTCACCAAAGGGGAGAAACGTTTTCCTGACGCTATCTTTCTCAAAGGCGAACGCATTGAAGGGAAGAAGGTGGTCGACGTCCTAGATCAGATGGGTCCCGGCGATGTTATTATCAAGAGCGCAAATGCGATTGGTTCGGACTATATACCGATTGTCATGCTAGCAAGTAGAACCGGTGGAACAGTAGGCACCTTCATGGGTCCTGCCATGGCCAAAAACATCACAGTGATTGCACCTGCGGGTCTTGAGAAGTGCATTCCAACAAGCTACGATGAGTTCTGCTCGGAATTTGGAATGGACGACTGGGACTACACAATTGGTACCCCTGTGGGAGCGATATCAATCCCTGGTGCTATAACGTTCACTGAGATCGAGGCGCTTGGAACACTTTTTGATGTGTCTGTCATGCCTATTGCCGCAGGTGGAATAAATGGTGGTGAAGGGTCCATAACGCTCTATATATCAGGTGAAGACGAGAATGTCCAGCAAGCCTTTGAGTTCCTCAAAGATATCAAAGGCGAGCCACCATTTCCGCATGTAGCCCATGTGAAGTAGACAACATTGAGCATGATTGGGAGTACTGAATCAATGAACGAAACAGTCATCCGAACTGAAGGACTCACGAAGATATTCGAGCAGGGCAAGAAACGGGAAGTGGTAGCCCTCAACGAAGTCAATATTGATGTAAAACGTGGTGAAGTTGTTGGCTTGCTGGGACCCAATGGGGCGGGAAAGACGACGCTTATTCGTGTGCTGGTAGGTCTCTTGACACCTACAGCAGGCAAGGCATATGTGTTGGGACGTGATGTGACCAAGGAAATCGACTATATACGAGAGAGAGTTGCACTTCTCCCGCAAGAAGCAGGAATCTATGAACGACTCACAGCTAGAGAGAACATTGTCTACTATGGGGGCATGTACGGCATACCAGAGGAGGAACTTCAGAGACGAGCCGACAGATTGCTTGACATTGTTGGACTTCGAGAAAAGGAGGACTATCAGGTAAGGGGATTCAGCGGAGGCATGAAGCGGAAGGTCTTGGTGGCCAGGTCACTTGTCAGCGAGCCTGAGATAGTGTTTCTCGATGAACCTACAACAGGCGTGGATACGATTGGAGCAAGGGTCGTTCGAAATCTCCTGAAGAAGCTGAGTTCGGAAGAGAACAGGACCATCATCCTGACAACCCATGATTTGAACGAAGTGCAGCAGCT
>JBHLQS010000127.1:0-8182 GCA_048883405.1 Candidatus Thorarchaeota archaeon | reverse complement strand
AATGGTGGAGAAAAGAGGTTAGCTGAAAGGGGACACAAACAATGCTACGAGGAACATCGAGTGATGATGATCTGACAAAGGCCGCGGAGGTCTTTGCAATTGGGATTGGAGAGTGTGGGAGTAATATTGTAGGCTCCTATCTGAAAGCCAGTGAGGACAGGCAACTGCCTTCCAGAGTCAGAGGCTACTTGCTCATGAACACCGACAGAGCTGACCTCACCAAGGTGCGGCAAAAATACGGCATCCCCAAGGAGCATACAATGCTCTACGGTGCATCAGAGATAGGCGTTGGTGGAAGATTCATGGACGGATATAATGCTGTCATTGAGTCGAAGGACATCATCTTCGAGCAGCTCAAAGACCTAGGATTCGAAGGAGTTTCGGGCTTCTGCATTTTCACAAGCCTTGGCGGCGGTACAGGTTGCGGCGGGACACCCGCCATAATCGAACTGCTTAAGCAGAGATTCCAAGAAGAAGAAGGCCGCCGAATCTTTGTGTACGTTGTAGGCATCCTACCATTCGAAGGACAGTCGAGTGAGGCGCTGAACTCAATCTGGGCTGTATCCCGTCTTCTTAGAGCACAGCTCCAAGAACGTGGAGCAGACCTCACTATTCTCCTGAGCAACAGGACTATGCTGAAGCGAATCCTCCAATCAAGAGGAGCTGACAGCGTCGACTATCTTCAACGTGAGCTAGAGATCGACATTGCCAATATCAACCAGATTGAGAGCATGGTGCCATCCACTCTGGATGAGGGCGGCGAACTAGAGGCTCGAACTGAACAGGCATTTGTTGAGTTGGTAAACCCGCTTGCATTGGATGTTGTCGAGGCAATGCTCTCCCCGGGTGTGTATGAACCTCATAAGGATGTGTTCCCGACAACAGACCTCGCGGACTATGCGAGAAAGCTTGACCCTGTCGTTGTCCCAGCGCTATACACAGATGTTGGATTGATACCGGACGCAGGCAGCATGCCAAAGCAGCTCAAGACAATGATGGATTTTGCAGTGAAAGAATGCTCCTATGCTGATGTAGGTGGAGAGCCAAATGCAGAGAGTGTATACTATGTCTTCTCTGGACCAAGGCACATCTCCAAAGCTGAATATGGAATGCACCTGAAGGAAGCACTCAATGGATTCATTGCTCCTGGAGCTGCGATCACTCCATGCTATGTTACATATACCACCAAAGATCCCGCTACCAACCTCCTTGTTCTTCTGGGTCTACCAAAGATTCCAGAGCTTGTACAAATCATCAACGAGGCAACCCAACTCGTTAATCTTCACAGCGGTTCCTCACCGCTCAAGCAGGGGTGGTTCATGCGGGCTAAGGGAACAAGTAGAAAAGAGCTTGTTGATGCCATTGCGGACTTCCGTGAGCTGTTCTCATACTACATGACACCCGGTGATGCAGCTGAACCGATGTAGATGATGGGATGGTGCGGACTTGACTGAAGGAACCAACATTGCAGAGGACCTCCTTGACAGAGTTCTCTTGATAGTGACCTTGAATTCAACTCTCCTTCATTTTCTTCTAAGCACCCAAGTAGATGGTACAGTCGATCCCGATAGAGTGGACTCCTTGATTCAAGGCCTCCTCAGGACTCGTCGATGGATGGAAGAAGCGACTGAACTAAAGAACATCACTCCATCCACACAGAACATCATTAGTCTAATCGTCAAAAGGCTTTCCCAGATTGAGAGCCTGTTGCCGAAGCTATCAGCAAGAGCAAAAGAGGCTGAAGCAAAAGGAGCTCCAGCTGCAGAGATAATCTCTTTTTTGGATGATGGCGCCAAGGCGTCTACGACTACAGCCTCCAAGACCTCTGGAACTGCAACGGCTGCCACGAAGAAGACAGCAGCAACACCAGATTCCGGTGTCATTCCTCTTGTTGGTGAAGAAGAGGAAGTCCCTGTAGAGCCTTACCGAAAAGTCGAGGTTGAGAACGACGAATGGGGCTTGATAGGGCAGATGCAGAGGATGATTACTCAATATAGCAAGAGATGCCATGTCCTGCTGCCTACATTCTGGGTTGATACTCTTCGCGAACTCCACAAGTATAGATCCGACTCGCCATTCTATGGAGATGTGATTGAACTCCCGGGTCGGGTTATTGTTAGAATCGTAAAGGGACTTCTCACTGAAGCTCCAGGAGCAAGGCTTCTTCAAGATCTATCTAAGAAGCGCCCACAGGAAAACTATCTGAATCCTTCAGAAATGGAGCGGATTGAACGTGCTGTGGCCAGGTACTTTGCAGGCGTGGTGGATGTTCTGACTGAAGGCGAATTCAATGTGGATGAAAAGATTGGAGAGGCTCACGCAAGCTTCGACAGCTTTGGTTGGGGAGGCCCTGAGCTAGAGAAGCGAATCATCAAGAGGATAAACCAACAGGTCCAAGAAGCAATTCAAAATGCGGAATCTGCCAGTGATCCTCCAAGACAAGTGATCTATTCTGAGATCGCCAAACTTCTGACAAAACTGCAACATGCAATCCTTGCAGAGCCTAGACTGAGAGAAATTCTGGCTCAAATGAAACCATGAAAGATTGTTGGTCCGGCAGCGCATTTGATATAAGGGGCAACAATGAGGACCATTCAAGACAGTTGAGGGAAGTTCATGTCCGGTCTCAAGACAATGCTTAATCCGAAAGTCACTGCTGTAGTTGGAGTTTCAACATCCAACCCATTTTCCCCGGGAAATGTCATCTTCAGGAAACTCGCCTTCGAGAATGGCCTGCCTACGTATCCGATAAATCCCAAGGGAGGACTTGTCGAGGGTAAGCAGGTCTACAAGAGCATTAGTGAAGCGCCCAATGACATCGAGCTTGTCGTGATATCAGTGCCAGCGAAATATGTGCCTGGTGTTCTACAGCAATGTGCTGACAAGCAAATCAAGTCTGTAATAGTGGTTTCAGGAGGATTCAGCGAAGTTGGAGAGTCGGGAGTGTCTCTTCAAGATGAAATTGTGGAGATTGCAAATAACAATGGAATTTCAATGGTTGGTCCCAACTGCATTGGGGTCTTTGTGCCGGATCAGATAGATACATTCTTTCTACCATCTGAACGTGTGGCACGTCCCAGAAGAGGACGTGTGGCAATTATCAGTCAAAGCGGCGGATGGTTAGTGGAGAGACTGGAGGAGTTTGCCGCAAGAGATGTTGGGATCGCAGCAGCCATCTCTATCGGCAATCAAGCCCAGACAAATGTCACTGACTTCGTGAAACATTTCGGGTATGATAAGGAAGTTGATGTCATTCTTGCGTACGTCGAAGGATTTGGCAAAGGTGAGGGAAGAGCATTTGTAGAGACCTGCTCGGAGATAGCTCCTAAGAAGCCGGTAATCGTACTAAAAGGAGGCGAGTCAGATGCGGGTCATAGAGCAACGCAGAGCCACACATCGTCACTCGCTGGAGATATTGCAATTGCAGAAGCGGCATTTGAACAATATGGTGTGATTCGTGCGATTGATGAAGACGAGGTAATGGCATACTCAAAGGTGTTCTCAAGCAGACCAAAACTAATGATGGGATCAGGCGTGGGCACAATGACAGTGAGCGGAGGTCATGGAGTGATAGCAAGCGACGAAGCCGCTCATTACGGTTTGTCTTTTCCACCATTCACGAAAGAACAACAAGAAAGCATGAGAAGCGTCATGACACCTGCATACCAGGGGATTGCATCATTTAGAAATCCAATTGATCTCACCGGGAGTGCCTCGGATGTCGATTATGAGCGCGTTCTAGATGTAATGCTTGCTTTCGACACTATTAATGCAGCACTGCTACTGCTTCTACCTTATGCTCCAGGAATCTCCCTCCAGATAGGTGCTAGAGTCGCAAATGTTGCTAAGAAGCACACGAAGACTGTGGTTTCATATGTCCCAAACCTGGAGAAGTATGAGGTCATTATCCGGGGTTTCGAGTTAAATGGAATTCCAGTGGCTGATACGATTGAGGAAGCTGTACAGATGCTAAATGGAATTCGCAAACGCTCGAAATATCTCAAGAGAATTGGAGCGCTCTAACCAGATATCTTTCTGTAGTCTATGTCTAAGGATTTGAGTGCATCAATGAGTTGACCGCTTAGAATCAGAGGTCTCTCAGCTAGATTATCCACTCCACTGCAACCCGTTAGATACATGGCAACCTTTAGACCCTCTAGAATCCTTTCTAACTCAACTACCACGTCAAGCACAGAGCCCATGGCTGCAGGTCTAAGTAAAGGATGAGCAACGCCAGCTGCCATAGCACCTAGAGAGAGGGATTTAGCTATATCGAGGCCATTTCGAATCCCGCCTGTTGCGATTACATCAAGCTCTGTGGCATCTCGAACCATAATCACGCTAAGTGCAGTAGGTATACCCCAATTCCAAAAATCAAGCCCAAGCTGTGCTTTCAAGTCATCATCTTCCTTGACCGCCCTGAAGTATTCAACCGCGGCCCAGCTAGTCCCTCCTGCACCTCCGACATCAATAGCATCGACCCCAACAGATTCTAGTGCTTGAGCTACCTCACCAGAAATCCCAGCTCCAGTTTCCTTCACAAGCACGGGAACGTCGACCGAATCCACTATGGAGGCAATGTTCTCCAAGACTCCTTCTGAATTTGAATCACCCTCGGGCTGAACTGCTTCTTGCAGTGGATTAAGATGTATTGCGAGAATGTCAGCATCAATCATCTCTATGGCGTCGGAAGCCACATCAACGTGAGTTGCGCCAATATTGGCAATCACTGGGACAGATGGGGCTGTTTCTCTTACGACTCGGAATGTATCAGCGAGTGAAGGATCCTCTACTGCAGCCCGTTGACTGCCAACTCCAATTGGAATTCTGAGCTCTTCTGCGGCGCCTGCTAGCTTCTTATTGATATCATATGTCTTAGGGTGGCCGCCAGTCATAGCTGCAATGACAAGGGGAGCATGAGCCCGCAGTCCCAAGAAGTTCGTCGTGAGGTCAATCTTGTCCTTGTCTATCTCAGGCAATGCATTATGAACGAGGTTGATATGCTCAAACATTGTAGACCGGCGGTATTGCACATCCTCATCAAGACATATTTCGATGTGCTCAATTTTCCTTCGTCTTGTCATAGATGATTCGGACATTTCATCCTCTAATGTGCTGTCTGCAAGTGGCTCTCCTTTCGCCATCGGGTCATCTCCCTATGAACGAACTGTATACGAGGATGTTGATAGCCATTTTGGTTGAGACTACTTTCATTTACATCCTGCTTGTATGCAAAGGTTTTATTCAAGGTCATAAAGGTAGAATTGCTGGTATAGAAGATGGAAGACGAGTCTAAGTTCAGAGTAGAATCCCCAGACCAGGAGGAGAAGGAAAAGACTGGACTCCTCAAACCACTTCCTGAAACTACAGAACCCTTACCGTCCCCGGCAAGAAAAGCAGAACCAATTGTGAAATTCCTGGGAATAAGCATGAGTGAAAGACATAGAGACCGTCTTCTCATGATCCTCATACCCATGCTCGCAGGGCTCATTGATGCCGCCATCTTCTCGCAGATAGTCGTAGTAAGACTCGAATCTTCAGTACTATACACATTCGTCCTTCCATTGGTCGTCGCCATACCCATTGGTCTGGTGATCGGAAGGACTAATCAAACCATTTTTGCTGCATTGTTGGCGACCGTTTTTTTCGTAGTATTCTTTATGCTATTCTTGGTCAGCCCTGCCTTAATCTGGCCTGCACTTGACATTGGTATATTCTTACTAAACGGAGTAGTTGTAGCTGTAGTCTATATGCTATTGGTTGTATTTGGATCACTCTTCGGAGCACTCATAGGAACCCTACTTCGTGAGTTCCTCTAATACCTAGAAATCACTCCCAGCAAGATAGCTCCAACCAGATTCAATCATCTTTTGCTTATCTTTTTGCCATGAGTCGTATCCTTCATCACGGATCTTACGCAATGAGGGTAATGCCCAAGATCGCGCCCTTAGCTCCGAACAAGATTCCATTCGAATGCAATCGAGGCATGTCCGATATCCTCTATCAATCGAACACGATCTTACTTTGCAGTCCCGGATTCCTCCCCCTCTTCGACAGCCTGGGCAGCCGTTAAAATCATCTTTTCCTCCATCAAACACCTTCGTATACCTTTCAAGATGCATTTGGGCTGAGTCCTCATCGCTGATTTCTGCTATACGCCCTTTGAATGAAGCCAGCACACTCTTAAAGTCCTCAACGCCATGCACGGCTTTGCTTTGGTGTATGTCGCAGCCTGGACAATAGAGACCACAATATGAGGTCAGATCGTCAGAGTTAGGCATGCTACTCACCTAGGCAAGGTATATACATCAGTTCAAGATAAACCTTCTAACTCGAGTGTTATGCCATTGTCTCCTTAGCACAGCATTATTAACAGCTTCAGCCACCACAACCTAGACCTTTCAGGCAGGTATTCGGAGGCTTGTTGTCATGACGATAGCTATCCTCAAGTTTCCTGGGACAAATAGCGAAAAAGATGTACTTCGAGCGCTTTCATTAATTCCAGGAACAAAACCATTTGTGGCCTCGAGCCAAATGGGGCCAGAAATCCTGCAAGAGGCAAATGCTCTGGTCATTCCAAGTGGAGCCTCGATTGAAGAGTATGTCAACGTAGGGGCTGAGAAGTGGATCGACAGTCTAAAGGACGCGATTCAAGAAATTGCTGAATCAGGCAAATCAATCCTTGGAATCGGGAATGGCGTACAAGTGCTGACAAGATTTGGCTTGCTACCAGGTAAGCTTAGGATGAATAAGAACGGGAGATTCATCTGCAAGTGGGCGTATCTTAGGGTATGTGAGGACCCCACGATTTTCACCGAGGGACTCGAAGGACTGGTAATTCGAATTCCAATAGCACACTCCCATGGGAGATTTCACTTTAAAAAGAAGGAACTCGAGAGAATCAACCAATACAGAGGAGTGGTGTTCAAATACTGCAATCAAGAGGGAGAAACGATTCCCGAAGCTAATCCAAATGGGTCGATAGATAATATTGCAGGAGTGAAAAATGAAGCAGGAAATGTATTAGGAATTATCCCTCATCCAGAGAGGGCAACTAGAGTTGAACTAACATCTTGTGACGGTCTGATTCTTCTAGAGAGCTTTGTTCGGTCTATAAAGGCAAGGAATCGTTCATGATATCTGAGCAGGAAAGGGAACAGCTAGCGCTGGCCTTGGGACGAGAGCCAACAGAAACGGAGCTAGGAATGGTTTCTATTCTTTGGTCAGAACGTAGAAGCTATAAAAGCAGCAAGCGTTGGTTCAGCGAGTTCAAGACTGAAGGAGATAATGTTGTACTGGGGCTTGGGAAAGGAGCGGGAATTGTCGACCTCGGAGATGATGTGTTTCTTGGAGTGGCTATGGAATCCAACAATCATCCCACAAAGGCAAGTCCGTACATCGGATCTGCATTAGGAATTGCCGGGGTCATCAGTGATGTGATTGCTCATGGCTCCAAACCGATTGCATTGCTGAATAGTCTGAGATTTGGAGACCCCAGCATTCGAGAAAATGCAGCTGCACTTAGGGAGGCAGTGAGAGGAATTTCGCAGTTTACTAATAACGTAGGGATTCCTATGATTGGAGGGGACACTGAGTTTGACCAATCATTTGAAAAGAACAGTGTGCTGAATGTGGTCTGTGTCGGAATAACGAGTCCAGACAGTATGGTTATGAGTAGAGCTTCAACTCCTGGGTATCACCTAGTGCTTTTCGGTGCAACAACTAGAAAAGGTCACCTAATTGACTACACCGAATCATCAGGGAAAGCAGCGGCGGCTGTCCCTGGGAACCCCCTCGCAGAACGGATAGTTATTGATTCACTGGATCAACTTGTCGATGGGAATCTTCTGGGCGGGCTGGAGGATGTTGGCGGAGGCGGATTGGCACTGGCAGGAGCGAAACTTGCCGCAAGAGGGAACACTGGTGTTGAGCTTCATGCCGACATGGTTCCAATCGATGAGGAAGATATGAGCACGCTCGAAATCATTACTTCTGATTCGCAAAATCGAATGCTGGCTGTAGTTGCTCCTGAGTATTTGGAGAGGGTCCTTTCAATACTTGGCTCCTACGATGCACCTTATGCAGTAATCGGCAAAGTAACAGACGAAGGACTCTACAATGTTTATCACGATGGGGAATTGAAAGCGAGCCTTCCGGCAATTCTACTGACTAGCGGATTCCC
>JBHLQS010000126.1:0-8334 GCA_048883405.1 Candidatus Thorarchaeota archaeon | reverse complement strand
CTCGCTGCTGCTTTCATCTCTGCTGGAATATTCGTAAATCTCTGGAAATATCTAATCAATAGATGGGATGATCTTAGAAAGACCTGGATGGTGGCCATGGGCTTCTGGGCTGTGACGCTTCTGGCCTTCGTAGTAATCTCAGATGTGACGCTTGCTCTAGTCATGTTTGCAATCAATGGAATTGGACTTGCTGGGAATCTCCAACTGAGAGACCTTGTGATCGCTTATATCATAGATGAGGATGAAGTGAAGACAGGAGTCAGACGTGAAGGTGCCTTTTTCGGCGTCAATGCGCTTATCATGAGGCTGTCAGTCATATTCATGTTTGTTTCAATTGCATTGGTTTTCGATAATGTAGGTTGGGCTGTATTCGACCCATTGCCCGGTGCTGAGACTATACTTGGGCTGAGGATGCTATTGGGTGTATTTCCAGCGCTCGCGATGGTGATCGGCGTTCTCGCCATATCCAGATTTCGACTAACCGGAGAAGAGTGGAGATCTGTCAAAAATCAAAGAGATCAGCTCCATAGGAAGAAAATCTCAGGAATGGCTGAACAGGATCGCTAATTAATGGAAGGGCTGTGCTCCGCTGTGCCCTTCCAAATCTATCTAATCCAGGTAATCCGGTTTAGGCACATCCCACCAGCCATATACTGGTGATTCACTCCTAGGATATACGCGATCAACCTGGGAAACAACGACTGTGGGGCCATCATGTTTCAGAGCCTCATCCATCGCATCGCGAAATGCTTCGGGAGTATCAGCCCTTCTGGTCCAGCAACCAAATGACTGAGCAAGCTGGATGAAGTCAGGTGAGTATGGAACCTCATTGTCTTTTCTGAGAAATTCAGTACCATAGACTCTGTCCTTCCCATAAGCTCCAATCTGGAGGTCTCGAATACTAATCCAGCCTTGGTTATCAGCAATCACTACGACGATGGGAAGCTCATATTGAACAGCTGTGGCTAGTTCTTGGCAAGTCATGAGGAAGCTGCCATCTCCTTCAACGGAAACCACAGTTCTTTCAGGAAAAGCAAGCTGTACGCCTAATGCAGCAGGGAGACCAAAGCCCATTGTACTGAAGCCGCCTGACGTGATGTGAGTGTTTGTCTGTAATATTGGAAATTCCTGGAACAACGCCGCCTGAGTATGACCCGCACTTGTGACAATGATAGCATCTCGCGGTAGGGAATCTCTCAACTCTCCGAGAAGCTTGGAAATGGTCATCGGTTCACCTTGACGCTGTATTTCCAGCTGTCTTTCCCATTTCTGACGCTCCGACTTCAACCAGCCAGTTACTTCCAATTTCATGTAATCAAGTGTGTGTCCGATATCGTCTAGCTTCTTCAAAAAGATGCCAAGTGTAGATTTCACATCAGCATGAATCGGGACAGGAGTGAAGTAGTTCTTTCCCAATTCCCCTGGGTCAATATCAACCTGGATTATTCTGGATTTAGACGCGTCAAACGAGACTCCTTGCCTATAGCTACTCGTTGTTTCATCGGCAAATCTACAACCAAGAGCGAGGATTACATCAGCGCTACGAGTAAGTTCGTTTCCAATTGGAGAGCCCTTAGTCCCAGTAAAGAAACCAAAGAGAGGATGGTCTTCAGGAAAGGCACCCTTTCCCGACATGGTGCATACTACTGGCATTCCCAGGCGTTCTGAAATTGTGAGTAACTCATCTGTAGCTCCTGAAAGTAGCACTCCTCCACCAGCTAGAATCACTCCATTCTTTGCGGATGTCAAGAGTTCTATTCCTTTCTCCACCATTTGAGGGTCAGGCATGGGCCTATACTGGTCTAACTCAAAGGGAGGATCTTCGAAGAGCTCAAGTTCCTTGGCATTAGCCTGAATATCCATCGGAAGGTCAATGTGCACTGGACCGGGTCTTCCTGATAGAGAATGCTTGAAGGCATTATGAAGTACCCAAGGAAGCTGGTCAAGACTGGTGACTTGATAGCTTCTTTTTGCGATTGGCTTCAGGATAGAGGCGAAATCTGCCCATTGACTTCGTTCAATCTCCTGAAGAACTCCATGCCCTTGCCAACGGACATGTACTGACCCTGTAATCACTATCATTGCCTTTGAATCTACAAATGCGGTAGCAACACCAATCACAGTATTGCATCCACCTGGTCCAATGCTCGTGAATACAACCAGGGGTTTCCCCGTGGCACGAAAGTATCCGTCAGCAAGATGAGCAGCACTCTGTTCATGACGGACCTGAATTACTGGAACATCGTGTTTCAGAAACGCGTCTGTCAATCCAAGACATCCATGACCAGGTATCCCAACAGCGTAGGGAACACCTTGCGACTTCATGTATTTCGCTACGGCTTCTCCACCAGTCATCTTCTCTTTCGGCAAATCGACTAGCTCCATCAATCCTAGGAATTAAGTATCGGAATACAGTCCGCCCTAAAAGTCTGTCAGGATGGTGAAGGACATGCCAGTGAAAGTGAAGTTCGCCATAATAGGGTGCGGAAGAATTTCAGATCTTCACGCGCCTGGATATTTGCAGAACCCTAACGCTGAAATTGCTGCTGTGTGTGATGCTGATTCAGAGCGTGCCAATAGAAAGGGCAATGAATGGGGGCTTTCTGAGGAAATGATCTTCACTGACTATAACGAGGTCCTCAAGATTGATTCCATAGATGCTGTAGAGATTCTTGTGCCCCATCATCTCCATGCAGACATGGTAATAATGGCTGCTGAAGCTGGAAAGCACATCTCTGTTCAAAAGCCCATGGCAAATAGCCTTGAAGAATGCAGGCAAATGATTGATGCCGCAAAGAAGAACGGTGTTAAGCTACGTGTCTTCGAGAATTTCCGGTTCTATCCACCATATCTGAAAGCAAAGGAACTCATCGAAAGCGGAGCAATTGGTAGGGCATCCTCAATTCATATTAAACTAGGAGTAAGCCACATGGGCGGATGGGATGTCCCTCTCGACGCTTGGATGTGGCGTGTGAGTCGGGAAAAATGTGGAGGAGGCCCAATATGCTGGGATGACGGTTATCACAAGTTCTCAATTGCTGAGTTCTTTCTAGGGGACGTTGAAAAAGTCAAGGCATGGATAGACACAACAGGCATGTTTGAAGATGAGGATGAAGCTCCAATGGTTGTAGATGCTCCGGCAGTTGTGATGTGGAAATATCGCAAGCCTAGAACGTACGGCTCGATGGAAGTGACATGGAGTCGGGATGGAAATTTCCCTTCAAAGTATTATTCAGCCGATGAGAGAGTTGAGATAACCGGCGATAAGGGCTATATTTGGGTTAACCAGTGCACTGCAAATACACTTCGTAATGAGGCACCGCTAATTACATTCATCGAAGGAGAGCTATCCGAGTATCGAGATATTGAAACTGATTGGCTTTCGAGCTTTGTAGGTTCAGTCAATCATTTCGTTGAAGCAATATCAGAAGATACAGAACCGGTACTGACTGGCATGCAGGGATTGAAGGTTCAGAAATTCGCAGCGGCCGCGCACCATTCAGCTGATATTGGAAAGGAAATTCTCCTCGATGAATTTGGAATTGGTTGATCATTCAAGGGGTTCACCAGCAGCCGGGGGAGGTAGTTTCCTTTCGCCTGCAATCATGTAGCCACGATCAATTGCTTCTAGTGTCAAGCTATAGGCTTCATGTTCACTATAGCCCAGCATAACTAGAGCTTTGATTATCGCTTCAGGTGTCACGCCATAATCAATGCTTAGGGATGCCATTGCTTCTGAAACTGGCTTTAGATGACCGGGAAGATTCTTCTTCACCCCCACATAGCGAAGCATGAGAGCTCCATCGAAGTAGCCCTCGAAGATGGGGTCAAATATCCTAGCAAAGGATTCAGAAAGCTCCGGAGTATGGAAAATCGCCCTCAAAGTGTCGTCCTCGTGGTCATAGAAACCTCCTACCTCGCGCCCAAACGCTTCCAGTTGCTCTTTCTGTTTGACCGAGGATCCCTCAAGGGTTATGATGGCACAAATTAGCACCTCAGTCTGAACGGCAGTGATGACTTCTGTGATGGGAATAGCAGCCCAGATTGGTTCATCCCAAGAGAACTCAGCTCTGAATTGCGAAATTGCGGCTATGAATGAACTGAGCATTGATTCCTCGAATGCACCCTTGAGTATCCGAGAATATACTGGCAAGCCTACCTTGCGATGGATGATTAAAAGCCCGATCAGGTTCTTAGCATCCTCGAGGCGTCCCTTGAGAGCCAAGAGCTCCAAGTTCTTCTGAGTTGCTTTTGAATGATAGTACCTACGACTCAACATCGTCACAGAAATCACACCAAGCAATGCCAGCGCGCCTAGCATGCTAGCCTGAAGATAAGTCACAAAGGCTCTCCCTGGATCTTCCACAGAGCTAAGTACGATTTCATTTTGTACAGCTTCGTAACTATCTTTGAGAATCGTAATGCGAAGTACATATAATCCAGGGATTTCGGGCATTGTTATAGTTGCAGTGTAAACACCGAATGTTTCTACAAATGAGCCTGAGCGTCCAGGCCAAGATCCACTTACATCTGCATTCTCGATTATATAGCTCACCGCTGCACCCATTAGTATTTCACCTGTATCAGCAGCAATTGGCGCAATCCTAATAGTAAGGTTTGAACCAGCCTGCCCGGAGTAGGTTGATTCTATTGGGTAAAGCGAAGAAAGCAAAATTGGAATTTTGACAACTGAAAAGTCGAAGCTGAATTCCTGCTCTTGATAACCAGGCTTTGTTAGCCAAAAAGTGGCGCTGTAATTGCCATATGATGGAGTCAAGGTGAAATTATACCATCCATTTCCGGCTCCTGTAAACGTGTAGAAGGCACGAATTGAAACAGAAGGAGTGAGCGTAGCACGCGTAACCCCGTTTTCTAGAGTTGAGTTATAATGCAGAGCAAATTGGTAGGTTCGGGTATCATAGTAGAAAGCCGCAAAGCCGTAACTTGAGATTGAGGTTGGGACTTCGATGACACTGAAGATGAATGATGTGTCGGCAAAAGCATAGCCGAATTGTTGGAACCTCACATAGATTGCAAATGAGCCAAGTGATGGTACTTTGATTGAGAATTGGTAATAGCCTCCACCGATGTCCACCCATTCTATGGCAGCAACCGGATTGTATGTGATATTCACAGAAGCGCCTTCAATTCCTGTTGACTCCCAGTCTGAATAGAAGAGTGTGCAACTGTAAGTCTGATTGTAGTACAGCTCACCAGGCAGTTCGTCCCCAGAAACATCCAGATCTGTCGATATAGCTCCAACAATGAGATAGAATGATGTAGCTGCAGCAGCATGATTCTCCTTGAGACCCGTCACAGTTATGAAATATGTTCCACCGAGGTTACCAGTGAATTTAATCGTGTAATTGCCGGGTTCGCCTGGCACCTCAACTGTATTGTTGTATTCGATTCCTGATGCTGGTCCGCTCCAGGTAGCAACAAACACATCTGCGTTCTCAATTCCTGTGCCATCAAGAAACATGTACCTGAACTTGGCCTCATATAAACCGCTTGGACTTATCTCAACATAGTAGCTACCAAGAGTCGTCATGACAGTCAGCGTCATGACTTGAATATCGATTGTACAGTTTGCATCCTCATAATAGGGGATTGTCGCATTAATTGCTATAACCCAAAGGCCGACTCCAATTTCTGATGTATTGAAATCCGCCTCCCACCATCCTTTTGCAAGGTTGGGACTAAAGAGCGCTGGACCCGTAGACCAATTGCCAACAACTACAGATTCTCCATTCAAAATCGGCTCTCCTGTCTGCTGGTCATGAATGTAAACCGCAGCAGTAAAGCTCTCACCTAGATTGCGTTCTATATTTGGAGTATGAGCAAACATGGTCAATCCATGATAGACCTCGAAATGAACATGTCCAAATGCAATTGCACTGCCATTTTCCCAGAAGGCATTTGCCATCCATTCGCCAATTGAGGCGTTATATGACCCGAACGTGAAGCTTTCGCTAGTAAGGACATATCCAGTTGCATTATTCATGAATGCGCTTGCCCAAAACTCGTTGGATGGAAGTAATATCTCAGATTCAAGATTCATGACAAGAGGAGGATGATCTGAAACCGTACCAATTACTACTTGACATCGGATTCTATCACCAGTCCGAAAGATTGTTTCATCCGCCCATCCAGATCCCGGGGAAATGAATTTCTGAGTTCTAATCTCTTTCGCGTAGTTTGGCGCTTGCATCCGGATTATCCACCAGCCAACAGAGTCAATAAATCCTGCTGGCACTTCGAAGTATCCAGCCCCTACATTTATTGTATCAAAATCATCATTGCCGAATGGGTCTACAATCGTAATATTCTGCCATGAATCGGGATGATAAACGAAGAGGCCAAGATCCTCAGCTTCAGGATATGATTCTACAAAAGTGAACATGGTGATATTTGGACTTGCATCATGCTCAACCGAGTATGATACACCCTCAGAACCCAAGCTAGGAGATGCTAATGAGAGCAGGTACCTCTTCATTTCACTGACTTTAGCAGATATATCAAAAGACACAGAGGAATTGGAAGAGAAAGCAATAGGAATAGCAGAATCATTCCACGACTGGTAATTAAGTAATGCAGAGCCTGTTCCCGAAGCTCCAGTTATACTTACTCCTCCAGTTTGAGGAGTACTAACGGATAAGTCCACGCTTTCACATGATGGCCGCGTTGCTCCAATAAAAGAAATATCATCAGCTAGCACTGTCACAAACATACCATTTGTGGAATCACCATCCAGGTCGCTGTCAGTTTCCTGAATCTCCACATATGAACCCGCAGTTGTGACTTCCATGACTAGGCGTGCTTCAAACGAAGAAGGTGCACCAGTCAGGTTCACCGGAATTATCCCTGTACTATACCAAGTCTGCCTCTGGGATATGTTTACGAGATCTTTTGACCAATTCCACAAAACAAGTGGTCCGTCCCTAATCTCAAAGCGAAGCTCAAATATGCCATCAAAATGAGTTCCAATTGGACCACTCTGGTATAGATAATTGAACTCGAACTCAAATTGCTCATTCAGCATGCTGTTGTTCACATTCTGATACCAAAAAATCCGGGTGTCATTATAATGCCTGTAGGCTGTAGAAGCTGAAACATAGTACCCCTCATTTTCAAGTGCTATGTGCCCTGCAGCATCATACGTAGCCCGCTGTCTTCCAGGCCAGGTAATAGCCTCGCGTCGAGCTAACCATCCCGATGCATAATATGTCCCGTCTGTTCCCAAAGGCCAATCCTCATTCACTCCAGGCCGTCCGGAATCAAAGCTTCCATTCAAAACATACAGTCTTCTTAGATTCATTACATTAACCGACAGTTGTTCAGCTCTCCATCCATCCCGTATAGAAAAGGTGTCATGACTAAACGAACTGCTGCCAGAGGCTTCTAGGTCAATTGCTCCTATGGAGTCAGACAGATCGTTCTCAAATGTGTAATAATTCGAAAGGCCGGGCTCTTCTCCCGACAGCTTCTGCATGTAGTCGCCTCTAATGTCATCAATAGACCGAGCAACTGTGAAATATCTGAAGTCATCAACATGCCCATCCACAATATCAGTTTTCATCTCTGAATTCATTATGGCGTTTCGGGTATGCAGACCAGTTACTGATCCTGTCCAAGCATAGGTCGATGCATCCTCCTGCGGAATCGTTGACTCGTCACCCCAGTAGAATCCAATGAAATTTGCAGATTCATCCCATACTATTGCAAAGAAATACCAGTGATTTTCCAGCCAGTCCGATTTGACACCAAAGAATGTATTATCACTTCCCCAATCCAGCACTAGGCTTCCACCAGACCAGCGTGTTTCAAAGTTGTTATTTTGACCCCAGAACCGTCCATGCGGAGCTGACATGTCCCATTTCCCCCACCATGATAGCGTCCCAGCGCTGGAGCCAAAATCTGCATATCCCCCTGAACCAACCAAAAAGAAACCTCCGTCATAGCAATCTGCCGAGTAATAGTTCTCAGGGGCGCCAGCAGGGAGCAGGATTTCTGACTGAGGATTTGCGTCAACATCTGTTCTGAGTGACTGTGCTTGCGTGTAGCCGTGAGTGGTTCCTGTATGATGGATGGAAACAGCATTTAGAACTCCTGATTGTGAAGACATGTCAGCTGGAAGATTTGCTTTTTCCAATCCATAATTGGAATTGAGATTTGAAGCATAATTGTCACATGAAAATGAAGGATAGCAGGGTGGACTCAGGAATAGCATACAGACTAGCATGAATGCCATTATGGGAATAGCTACTCTACTGCATTGAGGCACCCTTTCGCCTCCGAATCGACTAACATACACTGTACTCTAACAGGCTTACC
>JBHLQS010000125.1:0-8361 GCA_048883405.1 Candidatus Thorarchaeota archaeon | reverse complement strand
TCTTTCTTTATCAAGCAGATCAATGATTGGCCTACACGGATTGCGATGCTCCCATTTCTCTTCGCCTGTGGCTTTCTCACGGCAATTGGCATCTTCTCTGAGAATTTCAACCCAATTCACTTCCAAGTTTCAGTGGGATTTTTCCTAACATTCCCGTTCGCGATGTGGTTTATTGGCCTCTCCTGGCTCAGATATCGCCAGCTGTGGTGGTTCTGTGTTATATCGCTGCTGCTACCTTTCTTCTCACTCTATATCTGGTGGGGGACTTCCAATAGCGTTCTCCCATGGACTGGGATGGCGATTCCTGAAATCCTCACAGCCGTGAGTGCGATCCTCTGGCTCTGGATTTTTCTTTCGCTTGAAGTGAAAGGCCAACTATCCCATTTGGTCACGCATTCGCAATGAATTTGCTAGACACACTTTTTACAGAGGATTCCTTCCCAGCGTTAATCGCTTCCAGGTGTCATGCATATGAGGCAAGTATCAATTGATGAAGATCCCTATAGATGGGTCATACTTGCATTGGCATGGCTTGTGTATTTTGCGTTTGGTCTTATTCTTTCATCCATCCCACCACTCGCTACTACAATCACTGCGGATCTCTCTCTAAGCTACTCTCAGATGGGTGCAATTCTTGGATCAGTGATCCTGATGTATGTCCCCTTTGCTGTTCCAACTGGTGTCATCATTGATCGGATAGGTCACAGAAAGATGATAACCGCAGGACTAATTCTAACCTCCTCATCGGCTATTCTACGTGTATTCGCAATCAACTTCGAAACATTGTTTCTTACGGTTGTCATCTTCGGAATAGGTGGACCAACCATCTCTGTCGGTCTTCCCAAGGTTGTTGCTTCAACATTTCAGGGCAGGGAACGTGGTCTAGCATCTGGAATATATATGACTGGCTTCATAATCGGGTCCGCTATTGC
Organism: Candidatus Thorarchaeota archaeon; assembly: GCA_048883405.1. Taxonomy (GTDB): domain Archaea; phylum Asgardarchaeota; class Thorarchaeia; order Thorarchaeales; family Thorarchaeaceae; genus SMTZ1-83. The sequence goes on along the minus strand of JBHLQS010000125.1, from coordinate 7,429 downwards.
ACTTGCTTTGACAAATGCACTAATCATGCCTCTCACAGGGACATGGCGCGGCACTTTCTTGCTTTATGGCATCGTGGGACTCATAATAGCCGCAGCATGGTTTCTTCTAGTCAAGCAACCAACTTCAATAGCTGAGAAGAGCAGTCTGAGTATTCCATTACGCGTGGCTTTACACAAACTACTTGGTATCAGATCTGTTTGGATAGTCGCGATAATAGGGACTTCTGGATTTCTCGTCTATTATGGATTTGGCAACTGGCTTCCTACGCTTCTTGAGTCCAAGGGATTCAATGCAGTGGAAGCAGGGCTATTGGCTTCTTTTCCCACTTGGATTGGGCTAATTGGCAGTATTCTCATTCCCGGTGTAGCCAAAGCTGGGAATAGGAGGCCTATCATCATTCTCATCCTGTTCCTTCAGGGTGTTTCGATAATTGCTGTTGGAATAGAGGCTGGGTCTCTTCTTCTAGCTTCGCTCACCGTCTATGGCATATTCAGCGGAGCAATGATGCCAGTTCTCTTGGTTGTTCTGATGGACCTTCCTGATGTGGGAGCTGAATTCACTGGATTTGCGAGTGGAGTATATTTTTCCATCGGCGCTCTGTTTGGTTTCATTGGGCCTACTATAGTTGGATATCTTACAGACATCACTGGAACGTTCCTGCCAGCCATCATATTGTTAGCTTTAGTGATGGAATGTATGATTGCCTTGGCGTTCCTAGTTAAGGAAGCTTGATTCTGATTGCCATGCTTAAGGAGCTCCTCCTTCGAACCAAGACCATCAGCATCTTTAGACAAGGAGTTACGCTGCTTGCTTAACATAGATGGGGAATGGCTGCCCCATATTATTCTCTGCCAACAGCGCACCATATTCGCATCTTTAGATTGCAATTACGATAAGAAGTAGGTAGAGAACCCCTTTCGGGGTTCTCGAAATCTACTACTCAATTAGCTGGTCAAGCAGCTCCAGTAATTCGACAACTTCGAGTTTTGAACCAACCGCAGATAGGTCCTCGCCAGTTTCTTCCTCTTTCTTCTTTAGAGCGTTCACTGCATCCGTGAAGTTCGTTATGCAGAATGGACAGCTAGTCAACAACACCTCCGCGCCTGTCGAAGCAGCCTCTCTGACTCTTTCCAGTGCGGTTTCCATGGCCATGTCGGAGAACTGAGTCTTCACTCCTCCTCCAGCTCCACAACAGAAGCTGTTGCCCTTGATCCTGTACATCTCTACAAGTTCAAGACCCGGAATAGCCGCTAGTACTTCGCGTGGGCGATTGTACCAAGCCTCTTTAGCCTTCGCTGCATTTCTGCTATCAAGAAGCCAGTTGTCAGATTTTTCTAGTATCTCCTTCTCAATAGCCAGACCGATGTGTCGAATAGTATGGCAAGGGTCGTGCCATGTGACCTTCTTGTTGTACGGCTTTTCTATCTTGAGTTTATCATTCAGAACGAGGTCAAGAATTATGTCTGGAGTATGCTTCACTTCAAAAGGCAAAGGTTCACCGCTCTGCTTTGGATAGTCCACCTTGAAGGTTCTGTAGCATCCTGCACATGAGAATGCTAACATGTCGAAGTCTTTAAACATCTCCAAATTTTCTCTCATAACTTTCTTGAAAGTGTCTTTCTGACCCGTTCGCAAGATTGGCGATCCGCAACAGACCTCGTCAGATAGAACAGTGAAGTCAATACCAACTTTATTGAGAATGCTCGCAGTATGTTTGGCGATGTGTTGCTGTCTGTAAGCGCCAGTGCAACCCACGTAATATGCTACCTTTGCGTCTTTCCTATCGCGAATCCCATCAAACCAAGCTGTACGGTCTTCTCTTGGTTCATTGTAGGGGTTCCTTAATTCCTCACTCTCAACCCTATCACCGATGACCCTGTGCCTCTTGAGAGGCTCAACTCCAGCATCAATAATGGCTGCTCTAAGCTCTTCGATGACGTCCACGGTGTCAATGTGATTCGGGCATTGCTCTGCACAGAGACCACAAGTTGTACACGCCTCAATCACTTCAAGCGTCTCTTGGCTTGGCTCAATCTCACCATTCAGGAAAGCTCGAGCAATCCACATCCTTCCACTGTTGAAGTAGCCTTCCCAACCGTATATGTTTCCCGAGGGGCAGGACAGAAGCATACCAGTGAAGTCCTCAGACTCACCCTCCCTATCCGGTTCGTTCGAGTATGCATATTGACATGCACGACAATGGATGCATCGCGCGTTGATCTTACGAAGATCTTCAAGACTAGTCATAGTAATCACTCCTAAAACCAGTGGTTATCATTTGAAACTTACGTTGTAGTTGTGTTTTCATTTTCTACTCCCCCTCCAATGGATTTGGCAAGTCTGTAACCGTGCCCCACGGAATGGCTAGTCTGCCAGGATGCAGGATAAAATTCGGATCCAGCACTTCCCTAAACTTAACCAGCATCTTGTAGTACTCTTTTGCTCTTGTGAAAGTTTCAGGGGCATGCACAAACGGATCAGGTCTATAATTAATCCAGCCCTGCTTCAGGAAGCTTTTCGTAGTCTCCAAATTGAACTCCCTGATCTTGTCAAAAATCCCCTTCTCGTCACTATCAAAGCAGAGAATTGGCATCACAATAGCCTGTCTTGCATGGTCAATTGATGCCACCCACATTGTGGGAGGGAAGCCGTGGTTTTCCATTGCAGCACAATATTCTTCCATCATCTTCGGACTTTCAAGCCATGGGCAATACCATGTAATGAAGAGAAATCCAGCTTGATACAATCCATACGGAACAGCAATTAGGTTTGGTTTCTTCAGTCTGGATGCAATCTGTTTGGGATGCAAACTCTGTTGAGGGCACTTCGTGCTTTTCTTCACCTCATATTCCTTGTAAGTTGCATCGATCTGCTTGAGGGTGAAATCAAGCTCCTCCTGTGACCAAGCCCACACCTCACTGTTCATCCAGTATTCGTCAATGCCTATCTTCTCGTAGAACTTGTAGTCCAGCGGAACATTCGTCTTGGGCCATCTTGTCATCACCAGAGGCCAGTTGCCGCCCTGAACCATCACAGTGTTTTCAGCAATGCCCATTTCATGTGTCCCTATCTCCCAAGCGGGTTCGATTATATGTTCCCAACTGTCCCCACCATATGCTACGATAGTTTTGAAGTGAGGATGAGGCACTATCTTGATGGCTGCCTTGGTTACTATCCCCATGGACCCTTGAGAACCGAGAAACAGACCATCTGGATTTGGCCCTACACCCCATCTGTAGAATGCCTTTGCATTGTCAAGTGCCCATGAACCAGTTCGGAACATCTCTCCGGATGGCAAGACTATCTCGAGCCCAATGATCATGTCAGCTTGTGGTCCGAATTTGCCTGTGACTAGGGAGAACCCGCGTTCGATCGCATCACCCAGAATCGTAGCTCCTGGTGGTGCTCCATCAGGAATAGGAGGTGCCCATTCAGGCCATCGTTTCTTGAAGATACGCCAAGCATCGCCGCATCGCACACCTGGTTCAACAACCATGACCCGATTCTTGGTATCAACCTCCATCTTGTTCATTCGCGTCAAATCCATCAGGATGCCCCCAGGTTCAATTGCAGGCAGGGCGAAACCCCCGCTCAAACCTCCTGCAGCCGGGGTGATTGGACTAAGGTTCTCATTTGCCACTACGAGAATCTTGGAGACCTCCTCCGCGTTTGAAGGTCTTACAATTACCTCGGGCAGAACTGCCTCAAGACCCATAATGCCTCTAGCCATATAGCTGTGGCGAAGTGGTTCGCTCGTCGTGACATATTTCTCGCCACATGTAGCTACGAGCTTCTTGACCACCTCGTCGGTGACCTTATTGTAGTTGCTCACTCGATGATCCTCCATCATCAGTCAGAACGACTGAATGGTGATTTGTCTAAAGCGATACCTCGCTGTAAATGACCCTTATAAATAGGCATCGAATTGGAGGCACATTTTAGATATGGATAAGTCGAAAACAAGCTATGATTGAAATGCTCCTAACTTAGTACCTGTTCAAAACATTCTCAGCTTTGAATAGGCTTCGCTAACATCGGAATAATACGTTCACCTTTGTCAAATTCGAGATTCATCAGCAGGCAAACTTCATTCCTGCTACCGTGATTTCTGGAAACAATGCTGACTGTCCTTGAAAGGCTGAGAACTTACACTCCTTACTTATTGCAGTGATATTCTTCAAAGCTTCAAAGAGATTTCCAGTGATTGTTATCTCTTTGAGAGTGCTAACGATTTCGCCGTTCTTGATGAGCTGCCCTCCTTTAACAGGACCTGCAAAGTCCCCCGATACTGGATCAGGGAATGCACTAATTCTTGGAATATAGAGCCCATGGCTAATCTCTGAAATCATACTCTCTAGTGTCTGAGATCCCTTTTCTATCTCAAGATTTGTTCCTTGAATTGTTGGTGTCTGTCTGAACGACCCAAAAGCATGTCCAGAGGACTCCAAACTCTCTTTGTTTGCCGTGAAGGTATCATACAGAACTCCTTTGAATACCCCCTTTTCCACAATGGAATATTTCGTGTGTGGAACTCCTTCTCTGTCGAAGGAAGTGCTACCAGTCTTGTTCTCAAGTGTGCCATCATCAATTATCGTGAGGGATTCTGAGAAGACCTTCTCGCCTAATCTGTCCTTCAGATAGCTTGCATCTGCTTGGATCTTACTTGCCGAGGCAGACTGGATGACCACATCTATCAGGTCACCTAATGCATCAGCTGATAATATCGCAGGGCCTTCAAAGGATTCTGTCTTCTCTGCATTGAGATATTCCAACACCTTCTCCCCTAGCATTCGTCCGGAGGCCTCTGGTTCCGCATCCTTCAGGCTAACACACTCATTCACTTCATAGTCAAGCGAGCCAATGTCTTCTCCATCTACAGCCATTCCCAGTATAAACCAACCAAGAGATGATTTCTGTTCAGAAGCCTCTATGCCTGTTGAAGTCACAATTGCAGCATCACAAGTTGAAGCTGAGAATGTGGCGCTATCCACCTTGACTCGCGGATCGACTTGCTGAGCTGATTTGAGTAATACCTCAGCTTTTCCTATTGCATCGTCCATGGACATGTCTGCAACCGCGGAATCATAGAGTTTCGGAACTTTGGTGATCTCTTTTGCTGGTGAAAGGCGGTAGTGGTCCATTGATGGTGTTACGCCAGCAATTGCTACAGCGTTCTTCACTCCCTCTTTCAGATTCTTCTCACCTAGAGAGTTCACACTGGCAAATCCTATGGATCTGTTCTTTAGAATGCGAATTCCTGCTCCCTCAAGCACTTGGCTGACTGCTGACTTCAGATTATTGGACTCAATGTTCACATCCTTTGAGTTGATGCTTTGAGCATAGATTTCTGCTTCTTCAGCTCCAAGTTTCTGTGCTTCCTTCAAAATAGGTTCGATGAGTGGTATTAGCTCCCTACTCATCTCATGCACCTCCTGCCTCGCCAGATACTAATGCCACTGCGCGAGTCATGCCTCCGCCACCATCTACTTTCGCAGCTTGGCCTTTTCCACAGTGTCCCGCACCCATGTTCAATTCCCAATTCCTACCCACAGCGTCAACTGTTTCCAGTACTTCAAAAGCATTGCCCGTTAGAGCCATGTTCCTGACAGGTTCACCAATCTCTCCATCTTTGATTTCATACGCCTCAAACATATTGAACATGAACTCCGCGCTGGAATCTGCCTGCCCTCCTGCCGGATTCACACAGAGGTAACCAAACTTGATCCCTTCAAGAATCTCCTCGTCAGAGAAGTTTCCTGGCTCAAGGTAAGTGTTTCTCATTCTAATGATTGGTTCATTATGGTATTCGAATGCCCGTTCGTTCCCCGTTGGCTCAACACCGAAATGATGTGCCGTAGCTCTACTATGAAGATAGGACTTCATTATACCTTTCTCAATAATCACAGTCCGAGTTGCTTTCACTCCTGCATCATCCACCGCTAGCCATCCAGCTGCGTAGTCTTGCTCTCCAGAGTCTACCATTGTGATGTGTTCGCTGGCTACCTTCTTGCCAATCTTCCCTGCAGCGGCACTTCCAGATAGAACAATGTCTGCCTCTGCGGTGTGGCCAATGGCCTCATGGCAGATGACTCCAACAACTGGTGAGGCCATCACGATGGTCTGTTTGCCACCTTTTGGCAAAGATGCATTTAGGAGCTTAGCAGCCAGTTCAGTCGATTTCTTCACCATCTCTTCAGGTGGTCGCTTCTCAAAAATCTCCCAGCCCCCTGTGATGCCAATAGTATCCCAATAGGGGACAACTTTTCCCGCCTCAGATGCAATAGCCTGTATGATGACACTGGGTCTGCTATCAATTAGCTCAACATCCGTCCCGTCAGAGTTCATAGTGAAACGGTGATTGGCAGGTTCACGTAGCCACACGTTGGACCCTTTGATCTTCTCATTCGCATCAAGGATTGCTTTGTCTGTTTCTATGGCAATCTCTACTAACTCCTCAATATCATGGTTTGAAAACGGGTCATTGCCAATTGATTTGTATGTCCCAGTGATTGGCTCTATAGGTGCCAACTCGATCTTGTCCTTCTTAGTCCGAGCCAGATTCTTAGCGGCTCTATGTGCGTTGTCAAGCGCCTCGTCTACTGCGGCATTTTCCAACCTACTTGTGCTAGCATATCCCCAAGCCCCATCAGCAAGCACTCTTACACCAATTCCTGCGTAGTCATCAACAAGAGCTCTCTCGATGGTTCCCTTTTCGACTCGTACCTGAGTGTACTTTCTCTGGTGGTATCTTGCCTCAACATGAGCACCATCAGGTCTATTATCTATGACACGACTGAGAAGGTCTCTAATCATATCTATCACCAGCTAATTCATGGTCCTTCATCATCAGTCAGAATGACTGAATGGCGATTTGTCTGAAGCGATACCTCGCTGGAGAGGGCTCTCATAAATAAGCATCGACTGCTCTTGTGGGATAGATGTCTTCCTCCTCAGTTTGTAGAATCTCTTCGAGTCATAGTTGGGCAGGCTTTTGGAGTCGCTCCATCGCCATAAGTCCCCTTTGCCACATCCTAATGCTTAAACAGCAATACGTTCTGGTCCTACTTGAAATTCATTTTTCGAGCATAAGATGTGAGAGAGGAATCGAGATTTGGACTTACTATTGCTGGAGACAGTAGGAATCATCGGGTTTGTTGCAGGAGTTGCAAGCGGGCTCTTGGGAATAGGCGGTGGAGCAATTAGAATACCGCTACTGAATCTGATGGGGTTTGCCTTAATTTCAGCATTCGGGATGAATCTCTTGTCAATCCCGGTTTCAAGTCTAGTCGGTGCTAATTCCCAAAAGCAAAACATAGACCTCAAGCTTGGGTTCTACATGATTCTTGGAGGTTCAATTGGTACGGTCCTAGGCACTCTTGTGGCGTTCTCCATAGCCGCTTCACAACTCATACTGGCAGCTGTCTTCGT
>JBHLQS010000124.1:0-8385 GCA_048883405.1 Candidatus Thorarchaeota archaeon | reverse complement strand
GGGTCGCTGATGGGTCCTGAGGGTACAGTCTGCATGGTTAGTTGTCCTCTCCACTTAGACAGATTGGCGAATTGGCATATAAGGGAGCATCGCGCAATCTGGTACTCTGGAATGAGACCTAGAGGGCGCCTAAGCACCTTCTGAGAGGATGAGTTTTAGAATACAAGAATGTGTGTAATGCGTGGAGTCAGAAGTGAAGAACAGTTTTTTGGGTGCTTAACAAACGGTCAAGTGGGCTGCATTGCCTATATGGTCCACGTTATCCAACTGCTCAATCCTCATCAGGTGAGTGACCTATGATGAGGGGCCTTCCTTCAAAGAGCGAGCTGACAACTTTTTTCCTAGCGCTCTCAAGGAGTCTCCAGATGGTACCTCTAGACACACCCATTGCATCCCCAGCATCTTCTTGATACATGCCCTCAAGATCTACAAGTCGTAGGACTTCGGCCTCCGCGGGGTCAATATATACAGGTCTATCATCAGCCTTCGGCTCAGGATTCATACGAGTTGCCTTGAATCGTGCTCCTAGTCTGGGCTGGACTGGCATTCTTCCACGTCTACCCCTTCTTCTTCTGTGCATCTCTTGTCACCGGCTCTTACATTCCACGATATGGACTTGCTTATAGTCTTGTCAGGCCAATATGCTTATATTCGTTCGTATGCACATAAATAATGTTGTGCATATGCACAAAATAAAATCGCGAGATGAGTGATTATATGTATGGATACGGACGCAGGGGTAGCTGGGGTCGTGGTGGCAGATGGCCTGGAAATGGCCCTTTCAGAGACCTACCGCCATGGGAGAGACCAGGATGGCTCTATGGACCGGGTTCTTGCTGGACACTTGGATATTGGAGAGATTATGGAGTGAGACCTCCGCTTGCAGGTCAAGTAACTCCAACAGAAGAGCGTGAGGCTCTACAGATTCAGAGAGACATGTTAGAGAGCCAGCTGAAATCAATCCAAGAGGCCTTTCAGAGAATTGAGAAAAGACTCACAGAGCTAGAAGGGAAGGAATGAGCGGGGGTTCATATCCCCCACTCTATTCACTAAATGCAACTTCAGTGATTTTGCTCCACATACTCTTCAGTAATTGAGTTATCCTGTGATCGGGCACGAATTCGGGCAATGTCTTTGCAGCCACCATTGATTCTGTCGTGACTGAATCATATGGAATCATGCCAAGAAATTCCGCCCCTTTCTCAGTGCATATCTGTTCAATTCGATGAGTGTTTTCAGGATTCAGGTCATATTTATTGACCAGAACCATTGTATGGACTCTGAACCGCTCCAATAGCGCCATAACCCGTTCCATATCATGAATGCCAGACATGGTGGGTTCAGTCACTATCACACCCAGTTTGATACCGCTGACAGTGGCAATTACGGGACAACCAATTCCAGGAGACCCGTCGATTAGGGTGATGTCTTGGCCATTCTTGCGAGCAAGCTCCTGCGCTTGCCTCCTAACTTCGGTCACTAGCTTGCCAGAGTTCCCCTCACCAGGCAGAAGCTTGGCGTGAGACATGGGACCGAAACGAGTCATTGATTCATAGAGAAAGCCTGAAGTTCGAGGACCCATCTGCACCGCCGCCTCAGGACAGACATATGCACAGACTCCACATCCCTCGCATGCAATCGTATTTACATCTGGAGGATGGATTGCCTCGAAACGACACTTCTCTTCACACAAACCACATTCTGTGCATGTCTCTGGGTCAATCACTGCGACTTTCGAGCTTTGGAACTCCTCAGTCTTCTTCGTTTCGGGCTGTAGCAGGATGTGCAGATCGGGAGCGTCTACATCACAGTCGGCAGTAACAACGTTTTGCGATAGCGCTGCGAAAGCTGCGGCGATTGTGGTCTTGCCTGTACCGCCCTTTCCACTGACAATCGCAATCTCAGTGGCCATCTTCTGACATCTCCTTCATGGTCTCAAACAGATGCCTGAACTTGACTCCCCATTCTGGCATCTCTTGAACAAAGGGAACACCCTTGGAATACAACTCTGCTATCTTCCTCTCAAATGGGATCTCAAGTAGAATCGGAATGCCTCTTGCTCTACAGAACTCCTTCACTGCATCGTTTCCTACTCCCGCACGATTCAATACGACACCATGGGGAATATTGAGCTCCTTGATGACATCGACCGTCATTGCAAGATCATGAAGCCCGAAGGGTGTAGGCTCAGTCACTAATACAACAAAGTCACTGTCCTGCATGGTTTCGATGACTGGACAGGCAGTGCCCGGTGGTGCATCAAGGATTGTGATACCATTTCGGTCAATCCTGTTCTTGACTGCTTTGATAACAGGAATTGCTATGGGCTCTCCAACATTCAACTCTCCATAAACAAGACGAATCCCATTCACCTTTGTACTGTACATATTTCCAACTTCACGAGGCTCCTCGCTGATAGCGCCTTCAGGACAGACTAGGGCACAGCCACCACATGAATGACAGATCTCTGGATAGATGATCACATTCTTGCCAACGAATATGGCATTGAACTCACAGAAATTGGCACAGGTCGCGCAAAGATTGCATCTATCCATGTCAATCAAGGGCGTAGGCACTTTTACGGATTCAGTACTTAGTCCCTCAGGGTGCAAGAGCGTGTGCGCGTTGGGCTCCTCTACATCGCAATCAAGAAGGGTGACAGTTCCTAATGACAGAGCCATATTCACAGCCACGGTGGTCTTACCTGTACCGCCTTTCCCCGATGCAACTGCTATTATCAAGAAATTCGGCCTCTGGTCCAAGTTCATTCATTTATGATGCGCCTGTGAACAGCCCTCTGTGAGCTCTCGAAGCTCATTTCGTTTGTATGCTTCCACCAGACTATCGATGAGATCACTATTTGCCTGCAAGACTGCGACATCATTGCTCTGGAAGCTTGTCAGACCTCGAGGACCCATGCCTTGCACAATCACTACATTTGGGTCTAGACTCATCACATTACTATGGGCATGACCCCTACCGCCAGAATGCTCTCCAGTATTGGGATGGACTGACTTGTCTATGACCGTGCCGCTCTCATCAAGATCGACAGCGGCAAAATAGGGTGCACGGCCAAAGTGAGCTGCGATGTATTGACCACTTGGGTCCTGGCACGGAATCAGTAGTCTGCGTTTCACTCTTAATATCCTCCTCTACGACCACCCCGGCCTCTTCCGCGACCCATACCTCTGCCCATCCCCACATGTGCAGGGCCAGGAGACGTCACATCAAAAAGTGAACCCCTCTTATATGACTCTACCACATCTCTGACGCTGCCTGATGTTGCTGTCACTATTCGGATTCCAGCGTTCTGTAGAGCTGGGTAAGCATTTGGACCCACACTTCCTGTTATTACAGCATCAACTCCGGCCGAGGCGACCATCTGAGCGGCTCTTATTCCCGCCCCATGCGCATGTGAAATAGCGTCATTATCAATTGCATTGAAGTCTCCCGACTCTAGATTTACAATGACGAAGTACCGACATCTACCAAATCGGGGATCCATGAGCGCGTCCATGTCAGCCCCTTGGGAGGTCACACAGATTTTAGACATATTCTCACATTCATAGTTCATCCATCAGAATAATGAATCCTGATTCAATATAAATTATGAATCTTAATTCATAAAAATCATTCGGTAGACACTGAACCTGAACAGTTTAATCCGGCTTATGAGCTGTGTATGTGCGGAGAGATGATGAATGGGATTCAGTGTAGGGATAGTAGGAAAACCGTCATGCGGAAAGACCTCATTCACTAATGCCGCCTGTATGACGAGTTTCAAGGAAGGGAGCTATCCCTTCACAACTATCGAGGCAAATGTGGGTGTGACCCATGTTAGGACTCCATGCGCCTGTGGCGATTTCGATGTGGATGACAATCCGCAGAACTCGATCTGTATTGAACGAATCCGTCTAGTTCCAATCAAACTGATTGACGTTGCAGGTCTGGTACCTGGAGCCCATAAGGGGCGCGGGATGGGCAACCAGTTCCTAGATGACTTGAGGCAGGCCGATGTCTTGATACATATTGTGGACGCTAGCGGGGCCTTGGATGCAGAGGGACAAGAGGTTGCTGCTGGAAGCCATGACCCAATCGATGATGTGAAATTCCTGGAGGAGGAGATCACCGAGTGGGTGCTTGCAATCATTCAGAAAGACTGGAGAAGATTAACTGGTCGTGTGAGGGCGGAGGGGGCAAAACTGGATGAGATCCTGCTGGAGAAGCTATCTGGATTAAAGGTCGCGCGTAAGCATTTATTGAAGGCCATTCGTGACTCGGAACTAAAGGCCGAGGCAGCCGACCATTGGACAGAGGAGGAGCTGAGGGGTTTTGCATCGACTCTCTGGCATGTAGCTAAGCCCTTGATAATTGCAGCAAACAAAATCGACAGACCAAAGGCAGAAGAGAACTATGAGAGGTTGAAAGAAACATTCCCAGACCTTCTCATAGTGCCGGTCAGTGCCCTAGCTGAGAAGGTGCTCAAGGACCTGGAGAAGAAGTCTGTAATCAAATACATTCCTGGTGATGATGACTTCGAGATTCTTAAGAGAGAGGACTTGAAGGATGCAGAAATTGACCAGCTTGAGAAACTCAGAGAACATATACTCAAGAAATACGGAGGCACAGGGGTCCAAAACATTCTGAACAAGGCTGTGTTCGAATGTCTCAATATGATTACTGTCTATCCAGTTCAAGATGCTAATTCCTTGACGGATGGTGATGGGAACGTTCTACCCGATGTGTATCTCGTCCCCCAAGGAACAACGGCTAGGGAATTCGCTGGACACATTCATACGGATCTAATGGAATCATTCATTCATGCAATAGATGCCCGTACAAAGATGAGAATCTCAGAGAAACATGTGCTCAAGGACCGCGATGTCATCTGTGTGGTATCAGCAAAGTGAAACAGTGATGATATCCTAGAACCCATCAGGCAGAACACGACTGTACGCACAGTCCAATTTAATCTCCTATGAGAAAATACAGAGAAAACACTCTCTCTGGCTTTCCTTTTGCAATTTAATGACAATTTTGAGCGTCATAGATGCTGTGCGATTTCTCAGTTTCTGCAATCACAAAGTGCTGTCGAGTACACACAATGGTGAAGCAAATGGATATCTTTCTTACACTTGAAGATGCTAAGGCACATGGCACTTTTCTCGCAAGAGCAGGAAGAGCGCCTTCAATCTATGAGCTCGGCACTGGAGAGTATGCTGTTGTACGGAAAGGCATGTGGCCGCCGCCAAATTCACATCCTGTTCTGAAGTGGTCAGGAGCCTCTGATGAATGGATACCAATCCTTACACGGTTGAACAGTGTCAGTCGAGCGCAAGAAGCTTGCGGGTTGTTTAATCTGCTGGGACATGAACCAATCATTGTAGAATTTCCCGGGATCACCTTTGATGTCTTTTTGAAGGAGGATCATGTCCCTAGAGGGGCTTGGATTATCCTCGAGTCGGACGGGGTGACATCGGTACGCCAGCTTCAGTCTCCTAGATTCTATGATGAAGAGGAGTCTGAGAGTATTAACATCCAGATCAATACACCATGAAGCCCTCATGCCTGCAAACGTTTGCCTAACGACCAATACTCTCCATTCAATGGCAGATATGTAAAAAGCTGCGCTTCAGATGCGACGAATCGTCCCTTCTCATCTAGAACAGACTCATCTATGTGGACTGCTACAACCTCAGCCGTAAAAACGTCGTGGACACCAGCGCTATCAACCTTGATGACTTTGCATTCGATATTGATGGGACATTCCTCAATCATCGGCGAATTGACCTTCGATGCAGGAACAGCTGTGAGATTACACTCCTTGAATTTGTCAAAATCACGTCCTGACTTGGTCCCAGCAAACTCCGCGGCATCAATTTGATTGATTGAGGGAATGTTTAGTACAAATTCACCAGCGCTCTTCACCATCCCATAGCTATGTCGCTGAGTCCTGATCCCAGCAACAATTGTGGGCGGATTGCTGCATACATTCGCAACCCAAGACAAGGTGATGATATTCGGTCTGTCTTCACCTGCAACACTCAGAAGAACTACCGGACAAGGTACTACTGCAGTGGTTGGCCTCCATTCTTTCTTCATGAGATTGGAGGAGGTGATTGGTGCTTAAGTAAATGTCGTGGCCACCAAACTTAAGATGAACCTCCTACCGGCCCAAGCTCACTCTATAATCGGAGGGTATCAGATAATGGTGCGAATACTCGTTGCTGACCCAGTTGCAGATTCCGCTGTTGCCAAGATGAAGGACGCAGGGCATGATGTGGTGATTAGAAATAGTGAAACGGATGGCCCGATTGAAGACCAGATAAGGGGGTTCGAGTGCATTGTCGTTCGAAGTGCTACAAAGGTGACTAAGGACGTCATCGATGGGGCAGACACATTGAAGCTTGTAGTCAGGGCAGGTGTGGGACTAGACAATGTCGACCTTGAGGCCGCAAGGGAGAAGGGCGTTAAAGTACTAAATACGCCTGAAGCACCGACCGTTTCTGTAGCGGAGATGGTCATTGCACTCATGTTCGCCCTATCGAGAAAGGTACCTTCGGCTGATAGCTCCATGAAAGATGAACGGTGGGAAAAGAAGAAGCTAAAAGGTACCGAACTCTGGCAAAAGACATTGGGAATCATAGGGTTTGGTAGGATAGGATGTGAGGTAGCAAGAAGAGCAAGGGCACTCGAGATGGAGGTCTTAGCTTACGACGTTGTGGATATTGACGCCGCATGTGTAGAATATGGTGCTGAGAGAACAGAGAGAGAAGACCTACTCAAACGAGCAGACTATATCACATTGCATGTCCCTCTCCTTCCTGAAACAAGGGGCTTGATTGGCGAAAAAGAACTGGATATGATGAAGGAGTCTGCTTTCATCATAAACACAGCCCGAGGCGGGGTCATTGATGAGCAAGCCCTTCTCAAGGCCTTGGACGATAATAAGATCGCTGGTGCCGGGCTTGATGTCTTTGAGAAAGAGCCACCTGTCGATTGGAGATTAGTCAAGCATCCAAAGGTGATTGCCACTCCGCATGTATCATCATCTACCTCAGAGGCCCAGGTCAGAGTTGGAGATTTTACAGCGGAGAAAGTGATTGCAGAGTTCAAATGATGTACTCAGAGACAAATCGCTACACCTAAAAGCGAATTACAGGGGAAAAACAGTGGCTGAAAAGCCAAACCATTTCCTTTGTTTAGGCGGATACGTCCGCAAGGGATGTGGCCTATAGAGGCTGAACCACAAACAAAGCGAATGAATTACAACAAAGGATGGTAGTTTCATGCCAACAGCATACAGGCACATGAATGAGAGTTGGATTAAGGAACAGCATGAACGTTCCGAGACAGTGAAGAGCAGACTGATTGTCTGGAGAAAGCAGGGAACAATTGTAAGGTTAGATAGGCCAACAAGGCTAGGCCGTGCACGATCACTTGGCTACAAAGCAAAGCAGGGCTATGTAGTCGCGAGAGTCAAGACTGGAAGAGGACCGAGGGAGAAGCCAAGGCCACGAATGGGAAGAAAGCCAAGAAGTATGGGTGTCGCAAAATATACTCCTCAGAAATCCCGTCGGTGGATTGCTGAAGAGAGAGCAGCTCGTAAGTATCCAAACCTTCGCGTTCTAAACTCCTACTGGGTAGGCTCCGACCACAAGTGGGTGTGGCACGAGGTCATTATGGTCGATCCAGACCATCCTGTCATCTACAACGATCCAGAAATCAATTGGATCTGCGACCCTGTTCAGAAGGGCAGGGAGAGCCGCGGACTTACATCAGCTGGAAAGCGTAGTAGAGGACTAAGAAGGAAGGGAAGAGGCGCTGAGAAAATCAGGCCGTCCCTTGGTGCAAAGGGCAACGTTGGCAAATAATGCATTAGACTCCCACTGGGGACTTGTGGATGCCATTCATCAGCAAGATTGAGGCGCGTGCATACTCAAGGGGCACTGAAGTAGTCGAGAGAGTGACCGAGGCAGTCCTGAATCTCTATCCTGAAGAACTGCGAGATTCAGTTGAGATTGAGGCTGAATCAACAGAGAGTCACAAGAATACGGAGATAATCGTCATTCTTGCCTCCCTTGAGAAAAGGCCTTATTGTGAACAGACATTCGCCAGAGTCATTGAGAGTCTTTCAGAGAGGGAGAGAAAGAACCTTAGGAGTACACTCTCTCAAAGACTAGACGACCAATGCGTTCTCTTTCTCAGGATTGATAAGCAGGCATCGTATCTTGGTGAAATAAGGCTGGCAAGTAACTCTGGCGTGATTAGTGTTAGAGTTCATCTGAGAGAGTATCCGAGATGTCTTCGCTCAGATGCGGAGGTATTCCTGACTGACTGTCTGCAATAGCGTCGAGGTGAACTGATGCCAATTGACTTGAATGT
>JBHLQS010000123.1:0-8429 GCA_048883405.1 Candidatus Thorarchaeota archaeon | reverse complement strand
TTCATTCTGGGATCTGTTTCAGCATAGCTGTAGCTTATTCTGGCTTGACGGTCTTCATGGAGTTTCTGTATAGCTGCGATTACTGGCATCATCTTCTGAACCGCATTCACGCCAAAATGAGCGGTAGCTGCATGCGCTGGCACACCTGGGGCCGTAACTCGGAAATACATGACGCCAGCACTAGCTAGGGTGATTGTGAGATTGCTTGGCTCTGGGACAAGTGCTGCGTTGGTCTTAGGCCGTATCATTCTCATATAGAGGACTCCTCCAACCCCTCCGTCCTCCTCTTCGATGGTGGTTTCAACTTGGACATCGCCCTTCAGCTTGATACCCTTCTCCTGAATCGCCTGCACAGCGAAAATCATGGCAGCAACTCCGGCTTTCATATCGCCTGCGCCACGGCCATGTACATGATCATTAATGACATCCCCCGACCATGGATCGCGAGTCCATTTGCCCAGGGGCTCCGGTGATACGACATCTATGTGCCCACTAAGGCAGATTGAGCGTCCTCCTCCCCCTCCCTTTAGAACTCCTCCTACGTTAGGTCTGTTCTCATATCCATGCTTGACAAAAGAGGTTGTTTCGAAGAAATCTCTATGGCGTCGAAGTTCTTTCTCATCAGGATTGAAGAACTCTGGATTAAGGGCCATCTGTTCCAGTTCTTTGTGCACTCTCTTCTGAACCTCATATTCATCTCCTGATACGCTGGGAATCCGCACCAAATCCTGTGTTAGACGTACGAGGCTCTCTTGATTCTCACTGATCCAATCTAAGATTGGTGTGGTTGTTGATTCATTCAGCTCATTTGCCATTGATCCCTTCAGGCCTCCTTTTTCTCTCTCTATACATACCCTTCGATTAAATCTGCTGTTCTTCTTTGAAATCTGAAATATGTACATGTTTCAACACAAAATCCCCCTATACGAGAAGTACGGAGACCTTATGTTCACGCTCTCATGTTGGATACGTTGTTGTGAACATACTTCTCGAGGTGATGTTCATGGTTAGGGAACGAGGAAATTCATCAGACTCTGAGAGGCGACAGGCCACATCTTCGAGAGTGCATCTCCACACCACAATCTCTTCTGGTACACGCCAATTGCTTCAAGATTTGGCTGGCGAAACTGGCCGCATAAATGATGTACTTGAAGATGCAGTCAATTTCTACAGCACTCGAAGAGAGATTCCAAGTTGCGACGAATGTGAGGCCATGGAAGTGTCAAGCCTTCGCAGGTCACTCATTGATTCTGCTGACATGGGTCTGGTAAGTTCCCACGTTCTGTCAGTCCTTGCACAGCTGGGATGTTCGGGTCAAGGTGCATCTGAACTAATCACTAAGCTGCAAAGAATCGGGCATCAACAAACTAAACTACTTCGCGGACTCGGAACTATCCCTCAGGAGATGTGGGACAACTCCTTTGACTCATTCGTGAGTAATGTGGAGCTTTTGGAGAGAATGGGCATCTTTGGATCCATAGAGATTCATCCTGAACGCAAGACTATTCTTGCAACCGCCAAGCTCATGCGTGAACAGCCGGAGATTCTCTTGCTGATGCTCATTGCTGAATGGGATGAGGCTGGATACACTGTAGATGCCGAAGTTGTTGCGGAGAACAAGATCAGTGTGATGTGGGTCGACCCCCTCCTTTTTGGCACAATCAAAGAAGATCGAGATAAGCGGATTATCAGTCTATGGCGGGAACGTAGAGAAGTCATGTTGATGCAAGCAGGCCAAAGCGGAGCTATTACTTTGAGCCCCTCATTATTGGAATGGTTGATGAAGCATACAATCAGCGATGCCTTGGATGAAAGAACCGTCGTCAGTATTCGTGACCATGTTGAACAAATAGATCCTCACGGGTCTGATACTCCAACGAATATAGTTGACAGAGTAAAGCGGGTAGCATTGGGCGTTACTTCTCTTGGGCTCCTTGAGAAATGCGATGTACGAGCTGAGAACGAGCTTACTCGAGTGCAACTCAGATCACGTACATCCTTCATGAAGGATTTGGGACTCAAGCTTCTCCTTGCACTACTACGATTTGAGGGCGTTGACGAGTTCGCACGTGAAGAGGGTGTTTCAACTGCTGTTCTCTACTTCGGAGAGAAGCCTGAGATTGGCAGGAAATATCGTCTGGGTTAGTCATCAATAGAGGAACTCGATTCCGAAATCAGAAACCTCCTTCTTCACCTTATGGTATATGTCAAAGCATTCCTGCGAGGGCTCACCAGTCACTATATCACAGCAATCCTGGAAGCGTTTGCCTCTGGGAGGATCAGGGACCTTGTCAATGAACTCTGGCACAATCTTCTTCACAATCTCATTGGCATCATACCTCTTGATGCCTGCAGACGCGTACGCCACCTCTGAAGCAAACATGGGTTCAATAGGTGTCAGATAATCAAAGTACTTCCCCTTTGCCACGCCGCCCGTTTCTATTGAGGCTCCTGATGAAACAGCTGCAATGAATTCGGCAGCAAACTCCCGCAACACCATCTCTGTACAAGGTCCTGCTGCAGTGTAGTTGTAATAGAGTGTTGGTACAATTGTGTTTCTGCTCACTGCCTGAGAATAGAGAGATGCAAGCCAAATCAGTTCAGGTGACGAGCTTGATGTATATTTGATATGAATAGGAAAGCAGAGAGTCCAAGAGGCACCGTAGGTTAGAATCCCTTGGATGTGAAATGCGGTGCTCGTGACAGCTGTGCCCTCCGCTCCGCCTGCAAAGCCTCCATAGATTGGACCAAAGATGCCTGCGATTGGGACATTCAATGACTGGAGCAAAGCTGCCCTGTTTAGGAGATCTAGGTCTGTTTTGAGTTCAGCCAGCTCTGCTATCATATAACCATCCGTCTTCCGAAGACCAAAATCTGGATGAAGGCCCGAAGCCAAGGCAATTGCTGACTCAGCAGTGCCAATCGCGTTCATAATGGGAAGTCCAGGCCGGCCCGCCCTTCTCAGAGCTTCTCTCCCCAAGACAACCGTGCGAATTGAGCCTTCTATCTCAAGAGGTGATTTAGCCCTGATATTGACACCATCAATAGAGAGCAAGCATGGAGTGGTGATGGCATTGGCAATTGGAATTCTCTTTGCATAATTCTCCACAAGACGCATGAAGATGCTCTCATCTGAAACAGTTACACCACCGGCTCCAGCGAATATCCATGGTCTTTCTTTGGAGTCTGGTTTCCTCGGTAGCAACGTTCTCTGTTCCATCCCTTCTCCTAGAACAGCTTGGTCAAAAGAGGTCTTCAGTTCTTTACGAACCTCTTTCTCTTCGAAGGCAATGATACGCTCCGTGTCTTTACAGTATACTCCCACGTCGCAGATGAGATTAAAAGCCGCTTTGAATACCGCGTCCGCAAGACCATCATCTGATGGAACGAGAACATCAGGGTCATAGCTAATGCCATACTCCTTTACAAGTTCGCGAACCCTCGGTGAGAAGACCCTCATGTCAAATTCCTTTTCTATGAACGGTTTTCCATCAAGTGCTCTCTTGGCAATCTCAATGATTGGAATCATGAATTCAGCCCCTCCTTTTCTCAATCAGCTGAGTTGCTACTCTCACAGCTTCAGGCGCCGTTTCAGCGAAACCGTCTGCCCCTATCTCTTCAGCCCATTCTTGGTTAGTTGGACCTCCGCCTACCATGACAATGAATTTGTTTCGTTTCCCGGATTGTCTAAGATAATCAATAACATCCTTTTGTCCCCCAAGTGTTGAGGTCATGAGTGCTGATATGGCAATTATATCGGCGTTTATCTTCTCAGCCTCTTCGATAAACTTCGAAGTTGGAACATCGACTCCTATGTCGCTCACCTCGAATCCATTGGCCACGAGGAGTGACTTGAAGATGTTCTTGCCAATTTCGTGGATGTCACCTCGCACAGTGCCTACTACCACCTTGCCCTTTCTTGGGACATCTCCTGCTTCGATATGGGGTAGAACTACTTCTAATCCTGCCATCATTGCTTCTCCTGAGAGCATTAGTTCAGTGAGGAATATCTCCATTCTTTCAAACTGCTCACCCACCATTCTCGCACCTTCAGAAATCCCTTGTTCCAATATGTCCAGAGGCGCAGCACCAGATTCGATGGCTTCAGCAGAGAACTTCGAAACCGCCTCTGCATCACCTTCTATGACTGCTTGTTTCAGACTCTCAATTGCATCACTCATGAAACCACGCTCGACTGATTCATTCGATTGATTATTAGAGAGTGAACATGATGAAAAGGACTGCCAACATGCGTGTACAATAGTGAACAGATTACCTTGCCTCTCTTACCTCTCAAATACTAATCTTCATGACAAGCAACTTGTCGTCCATCTGGCATCGTCTTCAATTCAGGCTCTTCAAGGCTGCATTTGTCTTTCGCAAATGGGCACCTAGTATGAAATCTGCAACCTGTTGGAATGTCAATTGGACTCGGAATCTCCCCTGTAAGCAGGAGCCTCTCTCTCTGAACTCCAGTTTCAGGGACAGGAACAACTGAGACTAATGCTTTCGTGTAAGGATGACTTGGATTGTCGATAACATCTTTTGTAGCTCCTGTTTCAACAACCCTGCCCAAGTAGGCAATTGCAATCCTATCAGACATCTGCTTCGCTACTGCCAGATTGTGTGTTATCAGTACAAGTGTTATTCCTTTCTTCTCTTTCAGTTCCAGCAGCAACTTGAGAATCTGACCCCTCATTGAAACATCAAGCATGGAGACCGGTTCGTCAGCGATGAGAAGGACAGGATCCAACACAAGCGCAGCTGCTACTGCTACCCGTTGCCTTTGTCCCCCACTTAGTTCATGCGGGATTCTGCCTGCAAACTCCTCAGCGGGACGAAGCCCTACATCCTCGAGTGCAGTCATGACACGTTCCTCAACTTCGCTAGCGGATGCATAGACATTGTGAATCTTCAAAGGCTCTGCAACAATCTCCCCTATGGTCATGTTGTTACTCAAGGAGCCGTATGGGTCTTGAAAAATCATCTGAATCCTTCTTCGATACTCCTTGAACTTACCCTCATTCAACGCCGAGATCTTCTCTCCCTCAAACCAGATCTCTCCATCGGTCAACATTTCCAGTCGCATAATCAGTCTTGCAATTGTGGTCTTTCCGCATCCGCTCTCTCCTGCAATGGCAAAGACCTCGCCCTGGTTGACCTCTAGGTCGATTCCGTCAACAGCTCGAATATACATATCGGAGCTCTTTGAAATGAGGCTTGAGAGGAATCCAGCCCTGACTGTGAACCATTTCTTGAGATTCCTAGTTTCTAGGATTGCCTTCTGCATCAGATTTCATTCCTCCTGAAGCAGGCAACTCTATGCCCTCCTTCGTCAATAAGGGGCGGATTTCCAGTTCTGCAAATGTCAGCTGCATAATCGCATCTTGGATGGAAGTTGCATCCTACTGGGGGATCAACTAGGTTTGGGGGGTTTCCAGGGATGAAATCTATTTCCTTATCAGCGAGAATGCTTGGGAATGATGAAATGAGCTTTCTGGTGTAGGGATGGGCTGGTTCGTTGAAAAGCACCTCCGCCGCAGCCTCTTCTACTATCTTTCCAGCATACATTATGATTATCTTGTCACATGTTTCAGCTAGAACTGACAAGTCATGTGTTATAATCAGGAGAGATAGGCTCGTTCTTTGTCTGAGTTGCTTGAAGAGGTCAAGAATCTGTGCCTGAATCATCACATCCAGTGCAGTAGTTGGCTCATCTGCAATAACAAGGGGCGGATGTAGCACAAGCGCGAGGGCAATCATAAGACGCTGTTTCATTCCTCCGCTGAGTTCATGTGGATATGCTCTCGCTCGCGATCTATCAATTCCCACGGATTCTATCAGCTCAAGTGCTATTTCTCTAGCCTTCTCTTTTGATATACGCTGATGGATTTGTATTGCATTGACCATCTGGTCAATTACACGATGCACTGGATTCAGCGAGTTCATAGCTCCCTGGAAAACCATTGAGATTTCCTGCCAACGAAATGCCTGTATCTCCTTTGTCTTCATAGTGAGAATATCACGGTTGTTGAATAGAGCCTGTCCCCCTTCAATGACACCCTCTCTTGGGAGAATCTTCAACAATGTCATTGCAGTAGTTGTCTTTCCGCATCCGCTCTCCCCGCTCAGACCTACAAACTCTCCACAATTCACGGTGAAGTCGATATCATCGACTGCTTTGACAATTCCTTGGGATATGTGATAGTATACCTTCAAGCCCGAAACCTTGAGTAGGGGTTGCTCAACCGGGATTTGCGATGATGCTTCGGTCATTTACCTCTTTACCTCCTCCTAAGCCTCGGGTTGACAATCTCATCCATGGCATACCCCACCATTGATACACCGAGGAGGAGAAGCACAACCATAATCCCTGGTGGAAAAACTAGCCACCAAAGGTTATTAGACATTGATCCAGCATTGAATGCGAGATAGAGCATAGTGCCCCAGCTTATCATAGCTGGGTCTCCTAGGCCAAAGAAGTCCAAGACGACCTCTGAAAGAATCGCCCAAGCAGTCACAAGGATTGTATTGGCAACAACAAGTGGAGCAACTGCTGCCAAGACATGTTTACCCATGATATAGAAGTTGCCTCCACCAACCGCTCTTACCCTCTCGATGTAAGTCCGTTCCTTTACCGATAATACCTGCCCTCTTACAATGCGTGCGGTGGATGACCATGAGAACAGACCAATCACAATAATTAGGGTCACAATCGATGGACCAAGCACAGCAGCCATGACAATCATCAATAGCAGGCTTGGAATCACAAAGAAGATGTCTGTGAACCTCATTAGGAAAGAGTCAATGATGCCCCCATAGTAACCTGCAGCTAGGCCAATCAGGGTGCCAATGACCACGGACATTGCCGTTGCCACCATTCCAATTAGAAGTGTTATTCTCACAGCGATGATTAATTCACTGTAGACATCTCTACCCAATTGGTCAGTCCCCATTAGGTGGTAGCCTGGAAAATCAAGAGGAACTACCCATGGTGCCTGAAGAATGCCCTGGACTACGAGGCCAACACTAATTATTCCTAGGAGAGCGATGAGCAATCTCGGGAGATATTCTTTCAGATTCTCGATGCTGAACTCTGCCCTTGCGCTCAATATGCCCCTTATAATGATGACTCCTGCTATGATACCAATTCCTCCTGAATAGAGCAAGGTAGCACTACTCTCAACCGTTGCGGATTGCGCTCCGAGACTCCATGCAATGAATAGAATTAGTCCTCCACTCAGAATAGTGAGGAAGTATCTTGGAATAGATGCAATCTTGAAGCGGTCAAATATCCACCAGCTAATTGTTGCGACGATGAGCAAAATCGCACCCGCTGATATCATGAACATCTGCAATTCTGGCATTACATCAGGAGGTTGGTAAATATTGCCAGTGAAGAATGCCTCAGGGTCATATGGAGCTATTATGTCACCAAAGAGAGTCATTCCTGCAAACATAGCTACTAGGGCTGCTCCTACCGTGCCCATTCGAGTTCTTATGAACCGGCTTGATGTGACACCAAGACTTTTCCTCCTACCTAGGAGAACTCCAACCGTTATACCAACTAGTGCGACCTGCATCACGGAAGGATGCGCAATAGATGCTAGTATCATCGACCAGTCTGGGTATTCAGCGCCTGGTGGCATTGGAGGAAATGGTCCCAGTCCGAAGAATGCAGCTCCCCAAAAGAAGCCCCATTCTGGGATGAAGACTCCAGTTAGAGCCACGAGACTGAGTGCAATCAGATTCACAAGTAGGAAGATAGTTGAGAACCGAACTAAGATCTGAGACCGTTTATTCTTCCAAGCATAAATCAAGTTTGAAGGAGTCAGTGCGCTGAGTCGATTCCTTATGAACTGCAGAGCAGCTCTCCGTTTCACAATTAAAATGAGAATGAAGAGGGGGAGAATAGTGGCTATCCCTATGACAGCCCATGTAGATAGAAGAGCGACTACGGCTATTACGAGCATACCATAATGTGAGAGTGGTCTTCGCGGTCTCTCATCACCAATTGTGAATTCAGCTCCAACCCTAATTCTTGGATCCAGATAGAAATAGATGAAATCTGCAAGAAGATTAGCTATCACCACGACTATGGTTATCATGAAGAAAGCAGCTTGGAGAAGCGGATAGTCTCGATAATAGACCCCTTCCCAAATCAGATTCCCGATTCCAGGGTATGAGAATACAACTTCTGTCTGTAATGCCCCTGCTACGGAGAATCCAAGCTGAAGTGCAATGACAGTTGTTATGGGAATCATCGCATTCGGCATTGCTTCCTTATTCAATTGAGCTTTCTCAGATCTTCCTTTCGCTTTTGCAGTGAGCATGTAGTCCTCACTCAATACATCCAATAGTGCGTTTCTTGTGATTAGTGCAAAAGAGCCCAGGATTGCAACAATGAGCACTGTCCATGGGAGCATCAA
>JBHLQS010000122.1:0-8529 GCA_048883405.1 Candidatus Thorarchaeota archaeon | reverse complement strand
TGTGGAACGCAAGTCCCTTTGTTGAGGCCAAGAGATTTCTCCTCGAGAACATACACATCGGCTTGCGTCACCTGCAGTGGCGTCGGGCATCACCAGGTGCCAATTCCTGAGAAGCTGATAATCCATCCCGACAAGCCGATCTGCACTGGAGCAATGTACTCTCCAGGCTACTTCCCGAGGGGCTATTTCTGTACACCAACAAGCTGGGCTGGAGGAGCGCTCGATGCTCTTGGGGAGCGATACGGGTTTGACCCAAAGACGACACCTTGGAATGAGATTCCGGAACATGTGCAAAATGCCTTCCTGTATGGAGACCCTAATCCTGAGCCCCTTAACATCACTTACATAGGAACCCGCAGAGGAAACCGTGTAGAGGTTAAGTCGAAGGGGCATTGGAGGGGATTCTATCGATGGGTTAGTGACTGGGATGTTGGCGGCACATATACAAGAAGAGAGCACTGTGAAGACTGCAATGGGAGCGGCCTGCGTGAGAAATATCGCAATATCAAAATAAGAGGCCATAGCATTAACGAATTGAATGGACTTCCCATTTCCGAATTGAAACAGATCCTTGGTGCCATTAAGTTAACGAAGAAGGGTGAGATTGCCAGAAGTAGTCTTGAGACGATAATCAAGAAACTTGGTTTTCTAGAGAAGGTAGGTCTTGGATATCTTCACCTTAATCGAGAGGCCAACACGCTCTCTGCAGGCGAGGCTCAAAGAGTTGTTCTCTCATCATTGCTGGGCAGCGGTCTCACATCTCTGACCGTACTACTCGACGAGCCCACTCGAGGCATGCATCCATCTGAGGTCGATGCACTTGTTGATGCTCTGAAAGAACTCCGTGATGAGGGGCACTCAGTGGTCGTCGTTGAACATGACCTAGGTGTCATCAAGGAAGCAGACATCTTGGTTGACATGGGACCCAAATCAGGTGAATCAGGGGGAAGAATAGTCGCTAATGGAACACTCCCCGAATTGATTAAGACGAATACAATTACAGCGAGATGGCTTCGAGGCGATAGAGCGCCTTCCATTGCCGATGTAACTCGCAAACCAATTGCCTGGATGAAAATCAAAGGAGCCAAGGCAAACAATCTCAAGAACCTCACAATAGAGTTTCCTCTAGGCTTGCTTATTGGAATATGCGGAACTTCTGGCTCTGGCAAGAGTACATTGATGATTGACACCATAGGTAGAGCCCTTGCGCCAAGGAAATTCACAACCAGCGTATCATTTGTACCACTTGAACCAGGAGAACACGAATCGATCATAGGGAGCCCAGAAAGAGTTGTGATGCTAGATCAGGGTCGGAAGGGCATTCGGAGTCCGGGTCATGCTCTTGACCTGTTTAAGCCCCTTGTTCAGATCTTTGCCGAGAGTGAGGATGCAGAAGCACTCGGATTAGATTACAAGAGCCTCAGTACGCCATGTACAGTGTGCGAAGGTAAGGGGCGAATTAGGACTGAGATGGGATTCCTTCCGGATGTATTTGCACCCTGCGAAACTTGTAGAGGGACTGGGAGGTCTCCAGAGGCATGGGACGTACGAGTGAGGGGAGTTTCATTACCTGAACTCAACGACATGACACTCGGTCAGCTCTACAAGCTGTTCAAGGATGATGACAGAGTTTCAAGGAAGCTGAAAACAGCATTGGAGGTCGGACTAGATTACTTGGTCCTCAGGCAACCTAGTGTGACACTCTCAGGCGGGGAAATACAGAGGCTCAAGATAGCAAAGGAACTCTCCAAGAAGAACTCATCTTCAGCCCTCTACATCATAGACGAGCCAACCGTTGGGCAGCATTTGGAGGATGTCGACCGTCTGGTTGGCATATTACAACGCCTTGTTTCAGAGGGCAACACTGTCATTGTTATTGAACATCATCCGAATGTCCTGGTAGCCTGTGACTGGCTATTAGAGCTGGGCCCTGTTGGAGGGCCGAGAGGAGGAAGGGTGATAGCTACTGGTACTCCTAAGGAGGTCGCACGGATGGACACTCCTACGGCGCCATATTTGAGAGAGGTTTTGGAGGGAGCGTCATGACTTGGATTCCGCTTCTGTTGGCTGACAGGTCACCAAGTCTGCGAAGACTTGTGCTCAGAGAACTCCTCAATCGTCCCAATGATGACACTGAAGTCATGGAACTCGATGAGCTAATTGCAGAAGACTCCTTGGTAGGGAGTCTCCTGACGAAGCAGAATAGTGATGGGTCTTGGAAGAACACTGATCTTGGAGGCCCTGAAACCAAGGATAGAGTCAGACCGACATCATTTGCGCTTCAAAGACTTGGTTACATTGGACTTCCTCGAGACCATCCAGCAATGAAACGAGGTGTTGAGTACATCTTTTCACTGCAGAGGAGAGATGGGTCGTGGGCAATTCCTCAGACATATGATGGAAGCAGCCTTGATGGAGGCGTCTACACGATGGTGCCTCTGCAGACTTCCATCCCATTGCTAGGCATCGCAACCGCGGGCTATGCAACAGACAAGAGGGCAGAGTTGGCCTACGAATGGCTCATTGACCAACGACTTGATGATGGAGCTTGGCCAACTGGAAAGGTGGGAGAAGTCCTTGGCTATAGGGCAGGATATCGAAGGATGCCTCACTCTGACTGGGCATGCCGGACAAACACAACCCTTGCACTTACCGCTCTCGCGCATCACCCATCCAGAAGATCAAGTCCCGAGGCAAAGTGCGCATTGGACCTTCTGCTAGGTAGAGAAACCAGAGATAGAAAGACGGTGGGCCTAAATGTAGCCCGTCTGGTCGGGTTCGAACAACACCGTGGACATTTCACATACCACGCACGATTCGATCCTGCACTAATTCTGGATTTATCATGGAGGATTGGAGCAGACAAAAATGATGAACGAGTGAAAGATCTCGTGAAATGGTTTGAGGAGCAGCAAGGACCTTACGGTCTCTGGGAGTATCAGCCTAGACCAGAAGCAACGCGATGGATCACATTTGACATCCTTCGCTCGCTTTGTCGAATTGATGACGCAAAGGATTGGGTGAGTCAAACCCCTAGAGCACCGTTTAGCGCATATCCCAAGCAAAAGAAACGGTTTTAGCTGGATCTCTGAAATCTTCCAATAATCTCTTCTTGCAGATCCGGGCCCAGGTCCGTGAAATACGCACTGTACCCCGCAACTCTCACCAACAGGTCACGGTGAGCATCTGGATTCTTCTGGGCACTCAGAAGTGTATCCACATTGGTCATGTTGAATTGTATCTGCATCCCTCCCAATTTCACATACGACCGTATAAGCGATGTGAGAATCTCTGCTCCTTCACCCGCCGCCATAGCTGGATCAATAGACAAGGTGAATGCAACACCGTTAGGATACAACTTGTAGTCAACTTTCGAAGTGGAAGCCATGGCAGCAGTGAGACCTTTTCTTGTGGAACCCACGGCTGGTGATGCTCCGTTGCTTAGGGGAGCCCCCTCCACTCTGCCACTTGGAAGCGCGCCCGTCATATAGCCGAAGGGAACATGTGTCGAAACTGAGTACATTCCGGGTATGAACGAACCGCCTCTCACGTTTGAGTGCTTCTCAACCTCTTCACTGTAAATTCTAGAAACAAGTCGTGCATATTCATCAGCTAAATCATCATCATTACCGTATTTGGGGCCTCGGTTTTGGAGTAGCTGCTCGAGAGGCGCATTCTTCTCCAATCCCTTGCGAAGACCAGTTACAAGCTCTTCCATAGAAATCCGCTTCTCTCTGAATACCAGCTGGTCGATGGCTGCAAGTGAATCAGCAACTGTGGCCATTCCTACACCCTGAACCCCAGTGAAGTTGTATTTTGCAGATCCGGTTGTAATGTCTGCACCTTTCTCGAAGCATCCCTCTACACACAACGAGAGCAATGGAGTTGGCTTGTAGTCTATATTCCCCTTTTCGAAGGAGTTTGATCCCTCAACCATTTGTGCAACGAGAAATGAAACTTGCTCTCTAAAAGCCTGAATGACTTCATCCATTGAGGTATATTGAATTGCATCACCGCTCTCTATTCCCAGATGCTGACCTAGATGAACAGCCTCACCATTGTTCAATGCAAGTTCAAGACACAGAGCGATGTTAAAGAGAGCTGCATCTGATGAGGTGAGGCTATTGCCAAATGGAGCAAGCTCTACACAGCCAATTGTCGCGTAATTCCGAGCATCTTCCTTAGAAACACCTTTCCTTTCCATTGACTTGATTATGACATCATCATTGAATAGAGCAATGTTGTTGACGCCTGACTCAATTGTTGAAACGACTGCAGATAGCAGGTCATCTGGAGTTTCACTATGAACTCGAACATGTACATTCGGAAGAGGCAGGGCAACTCGCCTTGTAGATTCCAAGATAAGGTAGGTTAGCTCATTGGTGGCATCGGAGCCATCCGGTTTCCTCCCTCCAATAGTGGCGGCCTTTGTAGTGAGAAGACCTTCAAAGTACAGGGCGACTAATTCATCGAACAAAGGCACCTGCTCGTTGAGCTTGATCCACAGGCTCTCGATTAGCTCCCGCGCACCCTCAGTATCTAGATCTCCAGAGTCTAAATCGGCCCTAAAGAAAGGATAGAGATACTGATCAATTCTTCCAAGAGATATGGCTTGTCCGTCATAGGTTTCCAAGCTGAGTGCCAAATGAGTGAACCTAATGAACTGAATGGCCTCATGAAAAGTGCGTGGAGGCTTTGCAGGAACCCACTTGCATGCTTCAGCTATGCTCTCAAGCTCTGTTCTTCTCTCAGGGTTCTCTTCTTCTTCAGAAAGCTGTTGGGCAAGTAATGCGTATCTGTTCGCGTAATCCACGATAGCATCAGCCACGATGGATGCGGCCTTGTAGAACTGTCCCTTGTCGTCTGACTCGCGTTTCAGCCTCTCTCGAGACTCGTTCGCTATCTCGTCGAATCCCTTCGAAAAGAGCAAAGGGTAGTTAATGCTTACATGACCATAGCCAGCCAACTCTGTCAACACAAATGCTGCACCTGAGTAAAGGGTGTCTATGACATGCGAAGGAGTAGACTTCTCTACATGTGCGAGAAGAGACCTCTCAGCCCAATAGGGTTCAACCTCCTCCATCAGCATATTGATGGAATCATCAGAGATCGAGTAGGCTTTTGGTTCGCGTGTCCGCAAATCCTCTAACTCTGGAAACACTCTCGTTCCATGTGCTTCAGGATAGATTGTTGCTCCTGGAACATTCTCCACTATATTGCCAACTACCAGCTCGTGGGGAAGAATCTCAATGGGCATATTTTGCAACACATTAGCAAGTGCTTTTGCCTGTCGCACTATTGCAGGTTCACCTTCAGTTTGCCTCATAGATTCGGTGAATAGCTGGGTCCTGATTATCGAGATACTGGGGACCGTGCCCACCATTCTGTCCCGCAGAGCTTGCAACCTGCTATTCATTGGTATGGTCTCCAGAGCTGTAAAGATGGCTCGTGAGATATAAAGAGACTGCAATCAGAATAGCCTTAAATTTGCCAAAATGCAATTTCTCGAAGCCCGTCACCAGGGCCTTATGAAAGGCTGTTGCTAAATGAGAAGGGACCTCGTGTGCAGTCAGATTCAACTATGCCGCGTGAGCTACGAAAGGATGTTCCAATTGGAGTGGTTGCTGCGTCCCTAATAGCTAGTGCCCTTTATCTGTCAGTTATTCCATCCTGGGATTCAATCTACACTGGAGTGGCATTTCACTCGTTGCTTGCTTTCTTAGCTATCATGGCTGCAGCGTGGGTCTTCAGTGAGGCAGGAGGAAGACCGCCAGTATACGAGTTTGTAATATTCGCAGTGCTAATGACAAGGGCAATAATCCATCTCTCAGCATCCATGGAAACCGCGTATGCTCTGGGCGAGTCATTTCTAATCGATGGTGTTAGAAAGACAGCTAGTGACATCTTCGAGTTGTTTCTTCTCGGGATCATGCTACTCATTGCGGCATTGTTACATAGAAAAAAACAGAATACAAGAATATCCTGGAAAGCAGCTCCACTCTTGATTCTTATTCTGCTATTGTTTGATGGATTCATAGTATATTGGATACTCCCATCTCTAGATAATCCATCTCTTCAAGGATGGGGAACAATACTCGATATTCTTGCATTTGCTTCACTTGTATTGGCAGCAGTTCTGAGATCTCGTTCTCCATTTGTAGTAGGAGATCGTCAGACCTCTATACTCATCATCAGCTTCATGCTATTCGCAATTTCGTCGATTCCATTACTATCCTCACTTGCCCAGCCAAGTGCCCATTGGGCGTTTGCCATGGTTTTGGAATCGTGGGGATTCTTGACGTTCATTATAGCAATCGCCGCACCTGGGCAATTGAAATGGGGGATGAGTCTGCTTTCTGCATTCGTTGTGCCCATATTCTACAGCATGTTGGTATTTGCGCCATTTATGGTCAGCATTATGGCAACTTCATGGGCACCCGGCTTTTACGCCGTAGAGCTCGGAGCCTACTATATCACTCATCTTGGAGCTGCTGTTCTGTCTGGTGTGATGGCGTTCCTAGTCTACTCATATCATAAACAAAAGCCTCAATGGGTACACTATCCACTAATACTGCTCTTCTTGAGCTGGACCTATATTGAAGCTCACATTGTTTTGTTTTCAGATTCTGAAACTCTCATGACTCTGGGAGAATCGCTTGTACCTTACATCGTAGGCAGCATTGCTTCCGTAATCTATCTCATCAGAGGGATTATTTGGACGCGCTCTCCCAAGGATGATGAATTTGGTAGACCTGAGTTCTGGATTATTCCTCGATTGGGTATTATCATTGCTATGGTAGTAGGAGGGCAATTTCTCGAAGGATTGATTCTTACACAGACTCCAGGCCTAACTGGTAGTCCGCTTGGTCGCGTGATACTTCTTGGCGTCAATTTTGCTGCAATGTTCACATTCACTCATCTAGCCCTTCTGCATGCAGAGAAACACAAGCACTGGAGATCAATCGAAGGATATTCCGTTGGCGTGTTAGCACTATGGATCATTCCAAACTACTTGAAAGGTAATTTTGACGATTGGGTTCTAGGATGGTGGGCTGCAGAAGTATTCTTACTCATTGGTCTGCTCCTTGGACCCGCACTCATAGGAGTGCTATATCTTCAGGAGATGTTTCATTCAGATAACTCCCGTCGGAGGGCAACATTATATTCTGACATCTTAGCACATGATATTTCGAATCTACACCAAGCCATGACAGTTGCACTAGGCTTAATGGACATGAAAGGGTTGCCTCATGATATGCAGGACATGGCTCTTCAAGACGCCCGAGGATGCCTTAGGCGTGCGGATCACCTTGTCAGAAATGTAAGAGGACTAGGTATGACTGATTTGGAAGAGCCTCCACCTCTTCAGACCATTGACCTGGTTGGATCAATAGACTATGCAATTGAGCAAGTTCTAATGGAACTACCAGATCAGACGGTCGAGATCCATGTCAATAGAGACACACGTGAGTGCTTCGTAACTGCAAATGGACTTCTCAGCGATCTATTCTACAATCTTTTTAGGAATGCAATTGCCTACGCCCGAGATCACAGGAGAATCATAGTAGAGATTGAGCCCAAGAACATCGGGGGAAATTCATTCTGGGTAACCAAAGTCATTGATTTTGGAAAAGGGATTGAACCCGAGAAGAAAGCCACCTTGTTTCAAAGATTCATGGAAGGCGCAGAGGGAACTGGCTTGGGGCTCTCAATGGTTCATGCTCTAACCGAAACCTTTGGAGGAACCATAACCGTGACAGATCGGGTCGAGGGGGACTACACAGAGGGTACCATCTTCACCGTCATGCTGCCAGCCATCATTAAGTGATGACCAATGTCTACTCTCTTCTGAGGAGTCTGACCAGTATCTGTTCTTGATCTCCCCTTCTAAGCTCGTAAACGCAGCCATCTGCGTGAAAATGTTTCATCTCATCTTCACCAAGATCCCCAACAATCAGACGGCCCTCTTCTGTATTGAGAAACTCAGACCAGAACTTCAGACGTTCTTCCACCTCGGCTTTGGTATCTTCATAATCCTTGGTCAATGCGAAAACCTCCAAGGGCAATGAAAGAAAGAAGGAAGATAATTGTCGTTGTCAGGTCAAGTGTCATAGGACTCACCTTGTATCGGCGCATTGGCCATGAAAATCCTTAGTAATAGGTTATGCGGGAACATCTGCTTGAGTACAATGAGGCTGCCAATGATAATAGTCCACGGTGGAGCTGGAGATTGGAAGGATGAAAGGATTCCAATAGGCATGCAATATGTCGAGAGGGCCGCTACAGTAGGCTTCAAGGTCTTTGAGAAGGGGGGCACTGCTCTTGATGCAGCTGAAGCATGCACAGCATTCATGGAGAGCTGCGGGCAGCTCAATGCAGGACAAGGAGCGAGACCAAATCTTGACGGAGTAAAAGAGCTAGACGCGATGATAGTCGATGGAACTAATCTAACGTTTGGATCAGTGGCAGCGGTGACCGACATACAAAATCCAGTTTCACTAGCGCGATATATCCTGGAGAAGACTGAAT
>JBHLQS010000121.1:0-8610 GCA_048883405.1 Candidatus Thorarchaeota archaeon | reverse complement strand
GGAATAAAGACAGCACTCATCAACATGGTCGATATGGAGAACTTTGCTCAGCAATTCATACCATATCTGATGGCAGACTTGGGTGCTTCATGGCTAGGAGGTATTGGCTTCCTAGGTGCAGCAAATGTTGATCCCGTTGCCATGACCTTCGAGCCGCTGAATGCCGCTGACCTTACTCTGACATTCGATGCAGATCCAGATGCACTTGCTGTTGATGGGCCATACCTTGTTGTCACGAAGGGCATAGTCAATAGGACTGTGAATGTCGGTGAAATGGTTGACTTCACCATCACTGTTCATAACTATGGATCTGAAGCTGCCCACGACATACTTGTTGTGGATGGTATGAGCTCCGGATTCGATGGTGAACGCAATTGGTACTGGCAAAAAGACACTCTAGCTTCTGGCGGGACTTGGACCATACCCTACAGCGTTGAAGCCACGGATGGTGGACTGTTCATGGACTTTCCAGCATTCTGTGTCTATTTCAACACGACAGTGTCTACGTTCGATCCTAATGCAGCCGAAGCATGGCCAGGTACCTCCCGGTACACATGGTCCGCACCCGGCTATCAGATTCAGGTAGTTGGTGGCGGCAGCTGGTGGGAGGGTGAGATTCTGGGAATCCCCACTCTCTACGTGGTTGCTGGGATCGGTGGTGTTGCTGTAATCGGTGTAGCATTGCTAATTGTCCGACGCAGGAGTTAATTACCCAATATATTGCAGGTCTCGTGTCCTTCGGGGCACGAGTACCCTTTCTCTTTTTCTTTCAACATTTTTGAAAAACGTGATAGGCGAAGCCTTTTATCTCAATATCTCTGAAGCCGTGCGAAGAACAGCGGTGCTTTTAGCACGCGGTGTTCCAAGTCGTACGTATAGGAGTTTGCTGACATGGCTAAATGGGAATGCTTAGTTTGTGGTTACGTCTATGACGAAGATGTTGGCGATCCAGACAGCGGAATTGCGCCTGGCACGCTATTCGCTGACCTCCCAGATGAGTGGGTCTGTCCGATGTGTGGCGCCGCGAAAGAGGATTTTGAGCAAATCTAGAACTCCCCAATATGCAATGGGACTCGGCTTTTGAGTCCCTTCGGCTTTCTTCATTAGATATGCCGGTCCTCCTTTGTTTCTATCTTGTCAGTTCATTCAATAAATGAGGGTATGGGATGCAAATCATGTTTGGGGTGAGGCTAAGAAAAAGAACGCAGGATTGGAGCTCGAAGCTCCAACCCACCCATTTCTATCTAAACACGCGCCTAATATCAGGTGCATTCAGATAGACAATGATGATGATGTTTATGGCAAGCGCGATCCATTGGCTGCCAGCAAAATTAATGATTAGACCAAGGATGTTCACAAGCATTGCCCACATCCAGGCCCAACCCCGCATGTTCCAAAGGCCAAGTCCTATGTAGAATAGGAATAGACCAACCAGAATAGCAACCGCGCCTAAAACCACGCCAAAGAATGGGAGTGCAAGGACGATTACTCCTCCAACCAAAAGAAGGAGAGCTTGCAGCCAATTCAGTACGGCAAGTATCGCAACTCCTAGGGGGCGCTCTCCAGTGGGTTGAGTCATTGCGTCACCAGGCATAGGAATTTCAGTCATTTTTTTCACCATAGTACCAAGTGATTTGGGATTTCCAATGCCTTCATCATTAATAACGCCGTGTATGATGTATTCAATCGCAGTTGGAAAGATGATATCATCAATCCTCTATGTTGACTAGTAGAAAGGATATAATAACTCGATTAGTGTTGAAATTGACGGGTAGACCTCATGGACCTGCTGTATCTTATTCCCGGAGATGGAATGCCCAAGGACGAGCTAGAGCGTCGAGCCAAGGTTGGCAATTCAATAATCCGTTCTGGTTCAAGGTTTCAAGCTGAAGAAGTTGGTGAAGGTCCACTCTCGATTGAGTCTTCGATTGAGGAGTACATGTCAATCGGTCCTATGCTAGAGAAACTGCTCCAGATTCGAGAAGAAGGCAAGTATGATGCAATCATAATCGGGTGTGCGGGAGACCCCGGTCTTGTTGCTGCACGAGAGATGATGGACATGCCAATAATTGGCCCGGCTGAATCATCATACCATCTTGCTTGTATGATTGCTGATAGGTTCAGTGTTCTCACTCCATTGCAGGCAGGAATCGAATCAGAAGGCAGTGTGAGAGTCCGCGTAAGGGAGATGGGATTAGAGAGTAGACTTGCGTCAGTTGAATTCGTTGAGATGCCGATATCTCAAATGTGGGGCTCTTGGGGCGATGGAGTCGTCAAAGAGATGTCGATGGGAGTGGAAAAAGCCAAGGCAAAGGGCGCAGGCTGCCTGGTATTGGGATGCATGTCAATGGCATTCAAGATGGCGGATGAGGCCATTCAAGAGCCAATGATTCCAATTGTGAATCCCCTGAAGGCCGCTATCAAGACTGCCGAGATGTTTGTGGATTTGAATCTGAAGCACAGTCGTCTCACATATCCTGCAGCTGACTTTGACAAACTCATGGATACAGTGTTCAAGAAGTAGATGATTGGAGGAGATGCAATGGGAAAAGACAAGAAATACGACGGCTATAAGCCATATCAATACTTGACTCCAGGCGTTGACTATCACGCATTCAAGTGGCGGGAGCCAGTGAAGAAGGATTGGGCTTACAGGGTGCCACTCTCAAAGACTGAAGAGGAGCGGGTTAAGGAAATCCTTGAGAACAATATCGTGATAGATCTTCATGAGCATCCGGTTCTGTCCCCTGCAGACTCAAAGGACTCTCTATTGGTCAATCGCGAAGGCAGGGACAGCTTGGCATATGAGGCTCTTAGCAAGACCAACCTCGATGCCGTCTTTGACAATCTGATGGATGGCTCAGTCAATATAACCTCAAAGCATGGATGGAAATGGACTGACACCATACACGATCTTGGGCAGCGTCTTTGTGACATAGCACACCAAGACTATGCCATCCATTGCCGGAGGGTCGAGGACATCGTCACTGCGTTTGAGACGGGAAAACTCGCCTGGATTGCAGTACTCGAGTCCTCCACATGCATTGAGAATGAGGTTGATAGAATCGACGTTCTCTACGGTCTTGGGATCAGATCAATGGGGCTGGTCTATAGTGAGACCAATCAACTGGGCACTGGACTTGATGAGATGCGTGACGGTGGACTGACTGACTTTGGATATGATGCCGTCATTCGGATGAATAAGGTTGGAATGCTGGTTGACGTAAGTCATGTCAGCGACCAAACCGCTCTAGATACGATTGAGTGTGCAAAGAAGCCGCTGATTATTTCGCATGCCGGATCGAAGACAGTGCACACAATCAAGCGAATGGTTCCTGATGAAGTCCTGAAGGCTTTGGCTGAGAAGGGTGGTGTCATTGGAATTGAAGCTGCGCCTGGATATACTGCAACCAATGAGATCAAGACTCCCTCAATTGACACCTATGGAAAGCATCTGGAGTATTGTATTGAACTAATGGGCATTGATCACGTCGGATGCGGTCCTGATACGTTCTACGGCGACCACGTTGCTCTCTACAAGCTGTACGATGAACTCCTGTCCACAGCTGGTATGGGACACTACGCGCGTCCAGGGCAAACACCAGATTTGGATGAGAGTAAGCTTCCAGACTATGTAAAGGGTGTTGAGAATCCCAGCGAAGCATTGCACAATGTCGCTCGATGGATGGTAAAGAATGGATATTCGGATGGGGAGGTCATCAAAGTAATAGGCGGGAACGCTCTGGCATTGCTGAAGAAAGTCTGGCGATAGTCAGTCATCATGATGCTTAAAGAGCATTACTCGAATCCGAGACCAATATGCCATGCCATGAGCTTCAATGCGGTTTCCAAACTCCGACCAAAGATCACCAAAACTCACAGCTGAAACACCGAACTCGGAGAAGATGGAAGGAGCGACATTACAAGCAAACTCGATCTCTTCCTTTGCCTGAGCTGCAGTCATCTTCTTAGGAAATATGAATTGCTTCTCTTTGAAAAGATGCAATCCAAGTGACTCAATCTCTTGTTGGTACCACTCTTTGGTTTCGAATATTGGATTTAGTCCTGTAGCAGCCCACACATCTTTCGCGATTTTCTCTTCGGGAAGGTCGCCATATTCAACAAGACTAATTTGAAGAAGTCCTTGCTCGTCAAGCACACGCGCCATCTCAGAGAGGGCAACTTGAACTCCAGCAATTCCTCTAGTCATATGGATATCTTCCAAACCCAGGAAATTAATGACAAGATCAAAGGCTCCATTGGAGAACGGAATCATTAATGCATCAGAAGCAATGTACGAAACATGTTTCCAAGTCTTCTGGTGAAATGATTCGGATTTCCTCAATGCAACATATGAGGCGAGGTCATTTCTCAGGCCCAGAGCAATGAACTTGCTTGAGGGGAATAGATGAGCAAACTCCGCTGTCAAATAGCCATGGCCTGCTGGCACATCTAGAATAGAATCTGCACTACCCTTAGTCAGGGAATGAACTAGTTCAGCAATCGCTTTCCGTATATTGCCGAATTTGCGAAATGCTTCTTCATACTCAAGGTCAGTGAGATACTTGAACGACATTGCCGCCCGCACCGCCATAAGATTGACATGCCTCTATTCTCTAGATTTGAGAAATTAGATATCATGTAGTAGGGGAACTCCTAGGTTCTGCAATGCAAGCAAGTCTTCCATGCAGTGAGTCAGCGATTCTAGGTCCGTACTGCTATGCAAGTTTCAGTGCGGATGATACCCGGTACCGTATGAACAGTATCCATGACGGCTCTAAGATTCTCCACAGGCATATCAAGGCGGACTATGATATCATAGGGTCCCGTGACGACGTGGACTGCTTCAACATGATCTATCTTCTCGAGAGCTTCTGATACTGCCCACATCAGTCCGGACTCTGCTTGAATCAGAATATGTACGGATGCCATAAAGTTGACCTCGATTCTTCATTCATCTTGTTCGATATAAGTGCGTCCCATTCCGTCAAGTTTGACCGAATCTTCATCTGCCACGCCCCAAATCCCGCAGAAGACCTACAACTCGGGTTTTTGTGGTGTTCCTGATGACATAGTAAGATGCGGCAATGGAACCTATAAGAGATAGAACGATGAGAAACGCAATACTTGGATTTACAAAATGCACTACACCACCAGTGAAACGCATTATAATGTCTGATAGTGCAAGTTGCACAAGGAGCCCAATTATAACGCCCATAACAGCACCTGAGATCATACCACTTGCACTCTCAGCAGTCAATGTTTGGGCGATTTCCGAATGAGTCATTCCCAGAGCAGATAGCATACCAATCTCGCGCCTTCGCGTAGATGCAATTGACCAGCTACTCAAAAAGGCACTAGCCAGCGTTACGAGGAATAACGTCATTAGCGAGGCATTGACAACCACTTGGATTGCATTCAGTGCAGCCTCATAGTCCGTTTCCAATGAGGATACCAAAACTGGATGCGCGCTTGATAACATCACTACATCCGCAATGGTGGCCTCAGGATTGGATGAATCAATCAAAACACTCCCAACCATGAATTCCTGGTCACGTATGTCCTCCCATGTTTCAACTCCCACTATCGCAAAGGTGGGATTCACAACACTAACCACAAACACTGGAACAGCTGATTCACATATCCCGACGACTCTAACATCTAGTGCTGCTCCAATTTCAACATAATCTCCAATTCCCACGTTCAGAGCATCTGCTGAGTAGTCAGATAGGATGCAAGTATATGGTTCATTTATTGCGAGGAAGCCTAATGACTGATTCTCTTGGCTAGAAACCGAAAGCGACGCTAGGCGTGAAAATCCTTCAGGTCGTATGCCCATAATTAGTCCGGACGCTGTTCTTGATGGGCTAATTATACTTCCAAGTCCCTGGTTCATTGCCACAACTTCTGTGACATCTGCCATATCTTCGATTTCTTCGATGAAATCGATTTGGATTGGAGGGTCCATATAAACAACTATATTGGCAGAGCTTGTCTGCCATCCAAGATTGGCATTCCAAGATTCTGATATAGCCAGGCCTACATTAGTTGAGGCGATAAATAGCACAGTCACCGAAACAAAGAGATTGAAGATAATAAGTCCGCTCAGTGTGTTTCGTCTGATATTCCTTTTTGACATTATTTGAACTACCTGAGGGGATCGCGATACCAAGGGACGAACTGAGAGTTCGGAGTTTGCTAGCTTTGGGGATACTGAAATAGCTGTCATCAGAAATGCAGGTATTGAAGCAATTCGAATGAAATCAGATGATATCCAATGCAAATTGAGCAAATCAGAAAACATCTGTAGAACCACCAATGCTACAAGGAAGACTGAGATGAATGCCACAATCCCTTGAATCCTTCTTCGTGTTTCTCGAGTCATGTAGCCTTTGCGTTGCGATGGTGCAATGGGACCTGCGCCAATGCTTTCGACAACAGATCCTCTTGATGCCCTCCAGGCAGGAAGATAGCCAGCTAGGAGTGTTAGAATGATTCCAAAAAGACCTGCTAGTAGTATCAGCGAGGGATCAATAGCTTGTATCGACGAGATGAAATCTAATGTTGGAGAAATGGCCATTATTGAAAGCAATAGAATGGCAAATTGAATAACAATCGCACCCATTGCAAAACCAAGAATGCCCCCAAAAACAGCTCCAATTACTGCTATTGTCCCAATCTCTGACATAAATAGCATGAGTACTGTTGCTCTTGATGCGCCGAATGCAAGGACCACTCCTGTTTCATATCTCCGTTCATTGAAGACCATGGCAAAGGCGGAAAAGACTCTGAAGACAGCGATGAAACAAGCTGCCGCAACAAGTGCCAACAATATTGTTCGTGCTTGAGCGAGAAAGATATTGGCAAGCTCGAGGGGATACATCTTGACATTTGAAACAATGAAATCCTCGCCAACGATGTTGGAAATATGCGTCATAATGTCTGGCGCTCGGAAAATGTCATCGATTTCCACAAGCAGCTTTCCAACTGAACCCTCGGGATATCTAATACGATAGATGGAATGTGCTGTTTCCAGAGAAACAAAGGCAACAGGTCCTATGACTCCCTTATCGAGCGCCAATCCATAACCGCTGACATTGAGGAATTGAGGGCCCGCCGAGGTTGAAAGGTGTAGTTCATCACCAAGACTGAGGTTTAGAAGATTTACCGCTTCTCTAGTCAGGAAACATCGGCTGTCTGAGAGATCGAGATTCCCTTCGGTTGAATTCAGGCTACCTATGTGTTGCTCTTGCTGTAAATCAAGGCCCACTAGAATCAGATAGAGTGTTTCAGTTCCATTGTCCATCCAGACATATTCTTCAATTCTAGGAATAGTGTTTGTTACGCCAGGGATGCGATCAATCTCAGCTCTCATAGTGGTAGTGATTCGCCTGTCCCACTGTCCACCATTTGAAACTGTGATATCCACCGGTGATAGTGTGTCTTGTAGAAAGAGATTCGCACTATTCTGAAGACTAGTGCTTGCCGATAGCGCAGTATATAGGAGACTCACTGCGACTGCAATTGAAATGAGTGTAAACATGGCAACGCGTTTTCTTCGGAAGGCGTTTCTGAAGCCCATGCGTCCAATCTCTTTACTCAATGGTGGTTCGTCTCCAAGAGTTACGCGTGTAGGGTCAGTACTACGTAATAAGAAATATGAATAGATAAAACAATTCTCGTGGGTTGTTCTAGGCTGTACAGATAGGTCCATACTATCAATTGGAGTTGGTCGACACTGTTAGTTGGAAGGGGCATCGATGCAAAGTCCATTCTACGGAGAATCGCAGATCTCCCCTTTTTACTGACAGAACCTGCGCCTGAGGTAGAGCCGGGAGGTCCCACCCTAAAAGCAAGATATGTATCCACTGCATCGTTTGCAGGCTGTTGTGTCTTCCCTCTAATACAAATAACAAGTGTGGTCATTCAAGGTATGCCTATCTACACTGCAATGACGTTTCTTTCCGCATTTCTCTATCTAGTCAGCAGGACCAAATATTATGAGATTGCAGCGAAGTTTGGAATCGTTCTTATTTCGTTGGTGCCATTCTTTGCATTGTTCTCCAATCCTCTTTGGGACCAACGAGGTCTCATGTTCCAAATTCTCACCTGGCCTGTTCTGGCGGTAGTAATCGGCAGTCAAATGCTGAGTCGTCGATCTGAAACGATATTGGGGATCCTATTGAATGCTGGTCTAGTTGTGACAGTCCTTGTCCATCCCGGGATTCCTATTGGGGGGGCAGCTGAAGTAATTGCCACTGAAATTGCCTTAACTATCCTAATATTGCTGGGAAACTGGACGCAAATGTACTACGCCGAACAACTTGAGAAACGAAATAGGGAATTGGATGAACGTCAAAAGGAGCTGCAAATATACACCTCAATACTAACTCATGATTTAGGCAACGATATGCAGGTAGTCATTGGGAGTATCGAGCTCTCATCTTTGATGCTTCCCTCTCAAGAAGGACGAGTTTCTGATCAGCTAAGGACCTCTCTAGCAGCTGGAGAACGAATGGCAAGTTTGCTTAAGCTATTCTCAGCTCCTGTTCCTGAGGAGTTCGAGAACGTGGTTTCGATGCTGGAGTATATTTCAGAGCTTGCTAGATT
>JBHLQS010000120.1:0-8612 GCA_048883405.1 Candidatus Thorarchaeota archaeon | reverse complement strand
TGTTGAAGAGCGGGACATTATATCCTGCTCTTCGCAGACTATCCAAGAGGGGCCTCATCAAAGGCAAGAGGGTCCAGCAGCAGGTTCGACCTGATGCGATAGAATACTCCCTCACTTCGCATGGAGAAGAGGTACTTTCTCGAGTACTGCGGCACATGGGAGGGGAAATGCAAATGCATGATCGCTTCTGGGGATTTCTGGGAAGTGCAGTTCGGGGGGAGACCGCGTCCATTCTTTTTGAAAACATGGCACATCATCGAAGCCCAACAGGCTTTGCAGCTATGAAGCATGCTTGCTGTAAGTCTCCTAACTGTATGGAGGAGCGATTAGAGTATCTAAAGGAATATCGTAGTTATCTTGAGAACGAACTCAAATGGGTCAACCAGCAGCTTATCGAGCTCAGTAGTGGAGAAGAGGAATGGGAGGTGAAAACGAAATAATGTGTGATTCACATCACAGCATGAGGGGAAGACCAAGACATGCCCTTGGCTTTGGCATGATGCCAGGCATCTTTGGATTCTCAGATTGCTGGTCAGACTTCGAGAGTAAGGAAACAGCTATCAAACGTCTTGAAGCATTCAAGTCGCATCTTGAAGACACAATCAAGAACATCGATGAAAGAATAGCTGAGCTTCAGACTCCTGGTGAAGGCGAAGAGGTCTAAACGACCTGAACTTGGAACTTCCACTGTGCTTGTCGAGGCCCCAACCTCGCCTTCAATAGTCCATTGCCTTTTTTCCCTTTTATTTCTTAATCAATGACTTATTTTCAGGCAGTATATGAGGAACCCTTGGCTTTC
Source organism: Candidatus Thorarchaeota archaeon (assembly GCA_048883405.1). GTDB lineage: Archaea > Asgardarchaeota > Thorarchaeia > Thorarchaeales > Thorarchaeaceae > SMTZ1-83. Next base: position 7,813 of record JBHLQS010000120.1, on the reverse strand, counting down.
TAATGCTAGATCTGAGGGTCCTCAATCTCTTCAATAGAATCCGAGGAATTTGCCATTCCGGGAAGTATCTTCAAAGCACCTTCAATGGTTGAGTGAAGACTAGTTTAGACATAAGTTTCATAATGGTAGTTGCACTTGGCAGTGTTTCAGTCGTATTTGTCATCGTAATTATGGCTAGGAGGAAATGCCTATCTCCAATAGCCTGGAAAGGAGTTGGTAGTTTGAGTCAAGACGTTAGGAAATTGTCTGCAGCTGTTGCAGGTGTTATTGCCCCCTTTCTTTATCTGATACTTGTGTTCGGTCTTGGATTTCTAGAACCAGGATATAACCAGATGACTGACATGATGAGCCTTCTGGGTGGCGTTGAAGGACTTCGGGGATGGCTATTCAATCTAGGTGTGATAATCATAGGATTGCTGGTGGCGATCTTCGGTTTCGGACTTCATCCATTCCTGAACAATGGAGAGGGTTCCAAGGTTGGGCCTTCGATGCTTGTTTTAGGGGGCATCAGTCTGATTGGCGGAGGTATATTCCATTGTGATCAGGATTGTAGCAATTTCCTGACAAGGACTCCCACAGGTATCATGCACATGATATCGTCAGCTCTTGCGGGCATGTTAATTGCAATGTCACTGTTCGTCCTGTATTTTCGGATAAGAAGTGATCCATCTTGGGAACGACTAAGCGGCTTTACACTGTTGATGGCGCTACTCGGTAATGGAGCTGGGATTACCCTCTGGATCACCTTTGCGACGACAAGGCTCTCTGAAATAGAAGGACTGATTCAAAGACTGGGGATAATCGCTCCTTTGCTTTGGATTGCAATCGTTTCCTTGCAGATGCTTTCGACAATACGAAATCAATGACATATGGGACCATATTGCATTATTGGTCCTAGATGGCATCATCAATCCTTGTACCAGTGGAGGGGTGTATCGAAGACCCCTGTGTGTTGGATGAAGTCGCATCTTATGTGGCGAGAGAACGCCTACGATTTCCCGCGTCCCCTCGCCATCTTCCTCGCCGTGACTAATCTGATTCCTTGGAGGTGAGTGTATTTGTTGCAAGCAAAGTGACCTCGGAGCTACTCACAAAACTTGCAGTCCAAGATGGTAGTGGTGGCGCCTCACCTTGTGTGAGCATATCTTGCCAAGCCTCGTCTGTAAGCCGATCATCCATTGGCCAAGTGAATTCGTAGTATGAGAAGATGCCGCCTCTTGTGAGAATGACCTGTCCATCCACAATAATAGCAACATAGATGACCATTGGTCTCCCTATAGCCTCTTCAAGAACTTCTCCCTCGTTTGGATCGGTGTGCACGTCTGCGATAACAGCCATGTCATCATCAGCATCAGATATGAATTGGTCGTTTCGGGGTAGTGCTACGATATCACCAAGAATCTTGCCGCTACCACCAATGAGGTGGAATTCTTCTGAGGTTAGAGGAGTGCCCTCCAATTCCTTGATAGATATGGTCTGCAAATCAAGCAGAAGATCGTATAGCTTGTTGAGCTTGGTATCAATCATGTCTGATAGAAGGCTTCTAGAGTCTAAGCCATCTATCATCATCTTGCACAAAGAGGCCAGACGCGCATATACTTGCGGGACTGGTTCTACGTATCCCTTAACAACATCGGGGATACCTGTCAACTCCCAGGTATAGGATTGTTTTGCGTAGAGAATTGTATCATGCCTGAGCTCAGCCCATGAACCCAACGCTGTGGATAGCTGCTTGTCTACCCACGCTTCACTCTGCATAAAGAAAGGATAGCCTTCCCCCGGATCGGATAGAAGGGGTAGAAGAGAGTACAACCATAGATAGTATAGGTTGCTTGTCCATTCAGCCTCGGTGATATTGCCCACCATGTCCCAGAGCATGTTCATCTGCGATTCATAGTTCGCATAGACCTTCTCGGGCTCAAGGAGTTTCCAAGCTCTATCAGAGCCCAGAGCAGCCATGACATCAAGGCCCATAGGCATGAGTCTTGGATTCGCCAAGGTTCCTACATTCTTGTAGACTAGTTGCCCCAGGATGTAGCTATCTGGGATGTACCTCTGCCCCATGAACCGAAGTCCCATGGTCTGGGTTAAGGTCAGTGTATCCGGAACAGGATGACCCAAGATTGCTGGTTCTCGTAACTCCAGAGCAGCATCAATGAAATTCTCTAGAAGAACATCATCATCAAGGTCAGGAATGGTGATTTCCGAACCATAGATACTCTGAATCAACTCCAGATATTCGGTTGGCAGTAGGTCGTCAGCTGCACCCACGAAGAAGACTGTGGGCTCATAGATTGAGTCCCAGAGGTCATATCCTGTAATGCCAGCCGGCATGGTAGAAATCTCATCCATGAGGGCTAAAGAGATGAGAATTGCCTGAGCAGTATTGTCCATACCCTTGTCATTGGGCAATTCTGGAAGGTCAGGCTGCAGACGCAGAGAAACTCTTCCATACCACATCATTGCTTTGAAGTAACGCTCAAGGGTTTCACTGCGCGTGTAATGTCCCCGTGGCACGAATTGAGTGAAGTCTTCTCGGTATTCTTGGAACCATTCATCCGATATTGTATCGTGCGCTTCAATCAGGGAGAGCACCTTAGCAACCTCGATGTCAACCTGAAATGGGAATGCTGGAGGAATCATATAGTTGCTGTCGATGAGCTTAAGAGCGACTGTGAAGAACATCATGTTTCTCAAAGCAGCATCCTTCCATCTGCCTTCAGGAGCTGCTAAGTATTGGTTAAAGGATGAGTCCAGCATTGAGGATGTCAGATTACCAAGAAGATCCCAGAAAGAGTAGACTTCAACTTCCCTAAGAGCCAGGTCATAAAGAACATGGAACGCGTGAAGCACAGTGTCTGAAGACACAAAGCTTGGAATTGATTGCTCCTCGTTCAATTCCAATATCTCATGGATTTGCGTGTATTCCGTCTGAGTGGCCGCAGCAAAACCATTGTATTCTATCTGGAGAAGCAAATCTGCAGGAATGGTTTCGATCAATCCATAGCCAGCAACATTGGAAAGACCGGGATCAACGGAATATAATGGCGCGTTTGGTATGAACGGCTCTTCATGTGGCTGGAAGTCTGCAAAGTCGCTAATCACAATGTTGTCGATTGTGTAGACTGGTTCATTAGGATGAGAAAGCACTCCAAATGGACCAAAAGCACCACCTAGATAACCAATTGTGCCCACAAGACTAACAGCCAAAAGCGCTGATACTAGCCCTCCGGCAAACATCTTCCTCCTAATATCTCGATCAATAGCTCTCGCAATGACTTGAAGCATGTCCCTTTACTAGGCTCAGATGTACTTAGTACCATGGAATAGAACACCCTGTCCATACTTTAGAACAGAGTTTTGCATTCGGTGCTGACAAGGAAGAAGAGATTAATCTGAAGAAAGCGAAGACCCAATGTGCGTGGTGGCAATTGTCAGATAAAAATGAGGAAACCTTTCTCGATCCAGAACTTAGAGGAAACACACTCAGAGTCTACTGGTTGATGTTGTCTCAAAATGAGGCAGTGGGTGTCAGAGAAGTACAGAGGGCGCTGGGCATGTCCAGTCCTTCAGTAGCGAGTCATCATCTATCTAAGCTAGTTTCTTTGGAGCTAGTTGAGAAGCTCCCGGACAATTCGTACGAGGTTAGCCGAGTTGTCAAAGTTGGAGTCCTTAGAAATTTCATCGGCTTTCGGGGAAGGTTTCTTCCACGCTACATGTTTGTGGCCATCTTCTTCACAATGGCGACGCTAGCTTATCTTGCGATAAGTTTCCTGAATCCTAGACCGGGACTCTATGACAAGTTCATTGCTCTTGCTATTGGCTCAGTTGGAGCACTCTTTGCATGGTGGGAAACGATTCGGCTATGGAAACTGAAATTGACATGACTCCAGGCATTTGCTGAGTTGTCATCCTTTGAAACTGAGCTCAATTCTTATGGGGCAGTGGTCAGAACCATAGACCTCGCTTAGGATGTCGCTTCCTACTAATTGAGCATCGAATTCTGCGTTTATTACGAAATAATCCAATCGCCATCCAATGTTCTTGGCTCTGGCGTTGTGAAGGTATGACCACCATGTAAAGTGGCCTCCTTCCTGAGTATACTCTCTGAATGTGTCAACGTATCCTTTGGAAAGCATCTGATCAAACCAGGCTCTTTCTTCATCAGTGAATCCTGCATGACCATGATTGTTCTTGGGTCTTGCAATGTCTATTTCCTTATGTGAAACATTGAAGTCGCCAGTTATAATGACGCCTTTATCTTTCCGGAGTCCTTGGACATATCTAAGTAATCTGGCATTGAAATCCAATTTGAAGTCCAGTCTTTCAAGCGTACGACCTGCATTTGGGAAATACGCGTTCACAAGATAGAACTTGTTATATTCCAGCGTAAGGGCACGACCTTCAGTGTCAAATCCCTTCTTGTCTATCCCTCTGAAAACGGAGATAGGTGGCTCTCTTGTGAGACTCATAGTGCCACTATATCCCTTTTTCGCTGCGTGATGCCAATGCTGCTCATATTCGCTAAGTGCCAGAGGTGCTATATCATCCATTCCAGTTGATGATTTGGTTTCTTGAAAACAGTAGACATCAGCATTTTCATTCTGAATGAAATCAAGAAGGCCTTTCTTGAGGCATGCCCGAATTCCATTGACATTCCAGGATACTATCTTCAAAATGACCGTCCATATCAGCATTGGAGCCTACAATTCTATCTTATGGTTGGGACTCCTTGATTCTCACATGGATGAATTTGGCAAGGCTGAGCTTTGAATTGAGGCTCATGATGAAACGAGTGCGACGTTTCCATTTTGGATTGATTTTAACACGAGAAAAATAGGGAAACCAGTCAATTACCTCAAGTTGCTCAGACCAGCTCTCCACTTGGCTTGGACTCTTTGCATCGAATTTGTGATCAATCCCCGAAATGCCATGCTTTTTGAAGCGCCTATTGATTACCCAATTTCCTCGAGACGAACTGCTATCAAAGACGATCTCTCCTCCAGGAAATCTTTGCGCAATTGCCTTGAAAAATCGTGAAACGTCCTTCTCCTCAAAGTAGGCAAAGAGTCCTCCTGCAACCATAAGAATACCCTCACTAATGTTGAAGCCTATGTCTTCCATCCAACTGAAATCAAAGATGGATTTCGCAATGCATCTACTTCGTGAAGTTTCTGGGATTAGTCGCCGACGATATTCTATTGCATCAGGAAGATCAAGGTCGAACCAATGCAGAGTTCCATTATCAACTCTAGAAAAAGTTGTGTCTAATCCACAACCAAGATTCACAATTGCAGCATGAGGATTGCTCTGGAGAAATGCGGCAATCGTGTCTTCGAAGGTTCTAGCTCTGATAACAAAGGCAAGTCCCAGCAGCTCATCAATGAAATTCTCTAGAATATCGAAATCTTCCTGTGAATCAGGATAATCCCTTTTCACCTGTTTAATGAGCTTGATAGCTTGGTCGTCCCTCAGCAAATCAGGATAAAGCTGGGAATACTTCGCACGTGCCCACAGCGGTCCGACCATTGTCGATTCAATGGTTGCTGCATCATCAGCAGATTCGCTCATTCTAATGGCTTCCTTTGCTTCCTTAGGGATAGGACAATGATATCGGTTTTTCGCCTTTGGACGGAATAGAGGAACCGTAATGTTATCTCAGGCTGGAAGTTTATATCCCTGCAGTTCTATCAAATTGCGTTGGAAAGATAATGGAGCAAGTAATTAGTAAGTGCGGGAACTATTGTGGCACCTGTCCGTGGGGTTGCTATGTGCGTTCAAGGCTCTCTGATGAGGGCTGGGAATCCTACCGCGATGACGCGAAGAAGTATGTAGGTTTCACGCCAACAGCAAAGCCATGCCAATCATGTCAAACTCCAAATGAGAAGCTTGCTAAAGATGTGGGTGTACACAACTTTGTGCGTGGTTGCTTGGCGCGAGATTGCACGACTCATAATGGAATCCAGAACTGTGCCTATTGCTCAAGATACCCTTGTGATTGGATTGAAGCTCATATAGGCGAGATCACAAGAGAAAGCACTTCAGAGCGCCTGGGTGAGCCGGTCCCCGATAAGGCTTATGAGCAATTCATCGAGCCATTCCAAGGGAAATCCCATCTTGACGTTATTAGGGCTGCTCTCAGCGATGCTGACATCGTTGAAGCGAAAACAATAGAGATACCCGTCAAGAAAGTTGTCGACTATCCAGAGACCGCAAAGATTCAAGGAATAAAATCTTCTGACCTAAAAGCAGTCCATACCTTCCTGTCCACGTTGGCAACCACGAGATTCGGATTGAAACATCCAGACACGATTGCTGGCGCCGGAATAATCAAAGCTCGTCGCGCTGTCCTATACAGATTGATTTGGACAATTATCCTGAACGGTGAGCTTCGAAATGGTGGCAAGAACCTCTTGATTGACGGAGTCACCTATGCAGAGCACAAGAAAGGAACGGATCCCCTTACTACCCAGTTTCGGGCGAATAGGTATTTCATGATGCTGGGAGATCTTGGCGTAGATGCTGAGCTAATTCAATTGCATGATAAATGGACAACCGATATGGGATTCCTAAGGACCCATGTTCCCAAGACCCATAAACCTGCCTGGGAATTGGTGATTTCATTCACAGACAGAATCGGTGGAAAGTCCACAATGAAAGCCTTCAAGGCCTATGCGAATGAGTTGACTCGAGAATATGAGAAAAAGGCATACTCTCGTTTCTCCAAAGGGGATATGCGCTTCTTGAGTGTATGATTGGAGGGGATTCAAATTGAGTATTGAGCTGCCTGAAGCTTCTATTCTCGCAAAACAGATGAATAAAGAGCTAGTCAGCAAGAAAATTGATTCTTGGAGATTGGATGAACTAGAGAAGCTACAGAGGTCCAAAATGGTCGGTAGGAGTCTGAATAGCTTTGACAAACTGAAGGGGAAAACAGTTCAGTCAGTCGTTTCGCGAGGCAATGGTATAAGAATCCTGCTCGACGATGAGATGAACATGTTTCTGGCACCGGAATATGGAGGCATATTTGGATTCCATGAAGATGATACTAGATTGCCCGAGAAGGTCCATCTGACACTAGCCTTTTCTGATAGGACAATTTTCACTTTGCGGCTCAAGGGATGGGGCAGTATAGATGCTGCCTCAAGTGAGGCACTTGAAGACAACTATGTTTATCGTAGGGATTTCTCGGATGTGGTATCCCCTGTTGAGAAGAGGTTCACTTCAAAATGGCTTGAGTCGCAGCTTTCTCAAATCTCAAAGAATATCAAAATGGCATTGGTGGGAAAGGAGGCCGTACTCGTTGGAATTCAGAACAGCACATTCCAAGACGTTATCTATCAAGCCGGTATACATCCCAAGAAGAAGGCATCTGACTTGAGCAGTAGTCAAGTCAAGGCACTCTATGATGCGATTGTTAGAACAATGCAAGAGCGAGTGCGTCTTGGCGGCAAAGACCAATTCACTGACCTCTATGGAAAGAGGGGGAACTACACTGCATTGATGGGGCCCAATATGAAAGGGCAATCGTGTCTCAAGTGCGGAACTCCGATAGAGAAGCTTGCTCATGGTGGAGGCCACGTTTATCTCTGTCCTAAGTGCCAGACGTAGTGCTTCAATTCATAAGGAACCCACGAGTGTAAATGACACGGGGTTCAGTAGAATGAAGAAGGTAGACCACAAGAAGGTACTGAAAGAGTTCTACAAGCCTTCATCGAAGAAGCCATCAGAGGTTCATGTGCCTGAGATGCACTTCTTAATGATTGACGGGAAGGGGGACCCGAATACAGCACAGGAGTACCAAGATGCTCTT
>JBHLQS010000119.1:0-8666 GCA_048883405.1 Candidatus Thorarchaeota archaeon | reverse complement strand
CTAAAATGGGGTAGAGATACTATCAGCTGGGGAATATACATTTTCAGAAATCCGTAAAATCAAGATGGCGGGCCAGGAGGGATTTGAATTCGTGTCTGGCATCGAAGTGGTGCCAGATCCCAAGACCAACAAGTCTCTCTGCCCGCAAGACAATCTCACGAGCGTAAGAGCAGTCGGATTCAACAATATGCAAAAAATATTTTATACTTAAACGAACGGAGGCATTCTTGGTGGACTCTGTTGGAATTTTTCGGGTGGGAAGAGAAACCTAAGAGATCCAAAAAAAGAACTTTGGGAACAAGGGACAGGCAGATTCTCTTGGAGAGAGCGGGGTATAAGTGTGAGGCGTGCGGAAAGGAAATCAGATATTCTCAAATGCAAGTTGGGCACAAGACTGCGTATTCTAAAGGGGGGGAGGCAACATTAGGAAATTGTGTGTGCCTTTGCTACAAATGCAACAAACTACAAGGAACTGATAGCTGGGAGACATTTCTAAGGAAATTGGGAAAGCAAGGAAGTGTTTCATCAAAATCTAGAGTTAAACAAACTCTAAAAGGATTAACATTACCCAAACTAAAGTTTTTGGCGAAAAAACACAAAATTAAGGTAAAAGGGAGAATAGAAGAAGGATTGTTCGAAGACCGCAGAATACCTCCCTCTAAAGCTCAATACGTGACTGCGCTCGCAAAAAGACTTACTGAAAAAGATATTGAATCCGACCTGAAGGAATTTACGCAAAAACCGAAAAAGAAGAGAAGCGAGGTTAGGCTTTTTGGGGTTATTAATCTAGATGATGGTAGTATTGACACCTGATGGTAGTATTGACACCGAGGAGCTTGAGGAGGATTTATCTGAAATCGATATGGATTTCAGAGAGTTCGATGATTTCATTGAGGAAACCGGTTTTACTCAATACGGTCTCCCTCAAATCAAGAATGCAGCAATGGGAATTATGGAGGTCATGAAAAAGATACGACTGATTCTTTTGACCTCTGTACTCTATCCTGCCCTGATAGATGCTGTTCTTCAAGCTATGATAGAAAGTGGTTCATGAGATTATTCCGAAACCTCTATAACCGAAAGCTGAGCAGAACCAAAATCACGGGCCAGTGGCTAAGCCAGACGGTGTAGCCTCTAGCTATGTCGGGTTAAGTATAGCGACAGAACTCCAGAGACCCTCTGGTGTGTCGAAGCTCTTAACTTGTAGGCTATGTGGCTTCCTCATAGCCGGGGATTGGTCGTGGGAAGCTGGTTTCACTTCGATGCCATTCACGAATTCGAATCCCACCTGGCCCGCCACATTTTTTCTATGAATTTGTATTAGTCAGAGTCTTCTTCATCCCGAGCGGCAGCACGAGTCAGCCTTTGTTGGCGCTCCAATCTTTTCTTTCGGACTCTTCCATCGCCGCCTTGAACTCGGCTGAAAGCTCATCTTGAGGAGTCAAATAGAACCATATTACTGGCTGGTCATTCTCCTTTTCGTAGAAGGTGGAAATCTTATCGGAAATCCAGGGGACCTTATCTACATCAAAACCAATTGATCTAAGCTTCTGGATTGCATCACTTTCCCGTATTGCCCCAAGATGTTCTTCATGTTCGCTTTCATAGAGGATTTTTAGAAAGGCTCGTTTCACTTCAGATAACTGCTGAAGTCGAAGCGAATCATCTGTATCTAGAAATCTAAGAAACCATACGCGTTTCCAAGTAGGCAACTCATCTTCTTCTTGGGGATAGTCTATGATTTTCTCAGCTTTCCAGCTATCTAGCGCCGAATCAATTGCTTGTCTGATGAGTTGCGCTGGATTATCTGTTTCGGAGGAAAATTGGTCTACCAGTCTTGACTCTACGACCCTCAGAGGTAATCCTCGTGTCTGTTCTTTCTGTAGAACTTCAAGAAGGGCTTCAACAGCTTTAGCTAACATGACTTCCTCACCTCTATAACCACCATTCTTCAATATCTACTCCACTATCCCTTAGCTCCGACAGAGCTTGTTCAACAAATTTGGATTTGCGTCTTAATATGTTTCTCAATAGAGTTCTTTTCTTGACATCATTGGGAGGCGCAATGATAGCAAGTTTCATAGCTTGGAGAACTCCTTTTGTTCGTGCAGTCCACGCAATGGATACTCTACCAGACCTCCTATAATATCTAATATTGGACGGGTCGATTGAAATCTTGATTTCCAATTGTTCAGCAATCTTCTTTCCATCCTCAATCAATTTGTTTGGATTATCATACAGAACTTTTAGGAGATAACTTGCGGATTTGGCTTCCTTAGGGTCTTCTGATTCCTCAAGCTCGCGCAATTTTGCAAGTGATAACACCCAGCAGTACTTCTCCTTTCTTCCATGTTTCTTAATCAGCTCTATCTCCTGATTACCAATCAGAGGTTCCGTCTTATACCGTCGAATTTTGTTTCCTGGATGTAGTGCATGAGAATGAGACCACGATATTACATTGGACCCTACTGAACCATCTTGGGGAATCAAATCCTCCATGAAAGAACATAGAGCTTTCCAGCAGAAATCAAAGATCCACGAGAATAATCCTGGATTCTGAATTGTCCTATCACCTGCAGGCATTCCCCAGCGCTGGAGCATCATCCCGAGTGGAGCAGGAAAATATGAAATATAGTAGTTGTCCCGTTCCACGAACTTAGGATTCAATGTAATATCTCCAAAGACCCTAAGATTCTCTTCAACTCTTTTGATTCGTTCAAGTTCGGGCTCAGAGTATTCGAGTGTTCCATTGGGCTTTAAATGGCAGTCAGAAACAGCTGTAGCAATGAGCCGAGCAAGAGCGATCTCGAGTTTCTGGCCCGAGGGAAACCGGGGGTTCTTGATTCCACCCCTACCACTAGGTTTTGTGAGCCTTGATATCTTTCCCTCGAGATTGCTGAGAGTCTTGCCTGTAATATGATTCAACATGTATAGAAACTCGCCCTTGATTCGATTATATCGAGGCTGAAACGCAGTGTGCCTACCAGAAGACATCCCAGAAGACAGGTCTGTAAGGTGTTTGAGCAACTCTTTCTTGTCATCGATTCCTAATGCCTCCCCAACTTCCTGAATATAGTCATCAAATGCTGTTTCATCGGGGAAGTAGAAATACATCTGTCCGTACGCATCTTTCATCCTCTCAAAGGCTGAAATAGCCCTCCCTTCCTTGGTTTCCTTCGAGCCGTACTCTCTCGCCAGTTTGAGAAGCGCAGACCATCTGCGTTCTGCTATACGCTTCTGAAGATCGAAAATCAGTCTTGGTGGCTTGGCCTTTTCCCTTTCTTCCTTTGACTTGTTGAGATACTCTATCGCATCTCGTTGCGCCGCCAGAAAATCACTGTCATCCCATACCTCAGGAATCTGTATCAAAGCCTCCCCCAAGCCCTCCTCTGAATCGATGTCCTTGAACAACAGAGGCTTGATCTTCTCACGTTCTTCTTCACTGAGGCTCTCCCATATGTCCTCTAAGACCCTACTCAATCTCTCCTCTCGCGATTCAGGGAACATTGACGGGGCGTGCATTCCGTCGTCTAAGTATAGCTCACCTGACCACAGATCTCGCTTGACAGATGGATGGTCTGCCAAAGCCTCGAGAATCTCAGCGAGTTCCTGGTCTTCTTCTTCGTCAGAATCAACATCGACTTCTTCAGCCTCAGCCGCACTTTCTTCAGTTTCGGTTTGCGACTCACGCGCATCGTTTGTACTGGTTTCGTTCTCTACCTCTTGGACTGCATCTGTAGTGTCCTCCTGCGCCTCACAGTCGGGAGTTTCCTCTACTTCGGATTGACCTTCATCATTGGATTGAGTTTCTGCAACAGTATCGCTGCTCTCCGACTCCGTGTCTTTGGAGCGTTCCAGTTCTGCAGTTTCCTCAACCTCTCCGGTTTGCCCTTCTGAGTCATATTCCGCTCGACTCTGCTCTAGTTCGGTAACTCCTTCATGAGGACAGGCATCACTGGAATCCTCTTTACTCTCATCGCGTGTTTCTTTGACCTCATCTGTAGACTCATGCTGCTCGGTGAACTCATTTAGCGTGGATTGTTCTGTCCTCTGGCTACCCTCTGTTGGGTTTGACCTCTTCAAATCACCCTCGTCTGACTCAGGAATAGGGGCCGCTTTAGGATTGTCATCAAATGACTCCGGACTCTCATGTTCAGGTGCCTGTTCAGGTGTTTCTGTAGATGAGGGTTTATCGCCAGCTTCATTTTGAGCTGCATCAGACTCAGCCGTTTCATGAGGCGTGCCTACCAAGGAAGACTGCTTTTCATCAACCGCTTCCCCCGATTCAGAACCCTGATTAGTTACTGTTTGAGATTCACTCTCTGCCTTCTGGACCTGCAAGGTTCCATTGCCAGAGTCATGATAGCTGTCAGTAGTTTCGATGGAGCCGGTTTCTTCCTCTGATTCTTCAGTTTCATAGTATCGTCTGGCTTCCTCAGAGAGGGCTTCCTTTGCAGGGCATTGCTCATGCATGTCATGCACAAAATCATCATGCTGCCTTTCACGGACATCCTCTATGTCATCGAAGATGTCATTTTCAGATTCATTAACCTCTCTAGCCTCTTCCTCCTCAAGTTCCTCAGCCAATTCACGTGCTGTTTCCTCTGCTTCTTCTTGCTCCTTCAACTCATCAGCTATCTCTTCATCTATTTTCTGGTCCCATGAGTCATACTCCTCTTCAGCTTCCTGCGACTCATCAGTCCGCTCTTTGGCCTCTTCTGTACCTTCATCATATTCTCTTGACTTGTCGCCATACTCCCCACCCTCTGACGACACAGGCATCCCCTCAGGCAGTTGCTTCTCCTACATCATTGATGATCTGTTCGAAGATATCATCATCCTCTGGGATTCCGTATCGCTCGCGCGCAGATTCGAAGAACTCCCGGGCAATCATTGACCGTTCATCTCCAGACACGCCCAATTTCTCAGTCAAAGCTCGAGCTGCTCCTACGGCCAGCTTAGTATCTCCTAGCCTGGCCCTATTGATTATGCTCCTATACACACCTTCCATCTTTGGCGTACTTACTATTCTGCGAATCCTGTTTCGGTTCTTCTGAATCGAGGGAGCCAGACCCAGACGACTCTGAAGTCTGTCTGTCAGCGGAATGCTTCTTAGTCGCTCCTGATTTTCCTCAAAGAACGACTGCATTTCCTGTTTTACTCGTTCATCGGTCCAGTCGTCCTTGTTGAGTGGGATGACAATGAGATCCTTCAGTTGCACAATCTTGACATTCCGAGGCATCTTATGATTCTCAAGAAGTAGGATTACCTCTCCAGGGTCCATCCCAGCCAAATGGTCAGATTGCTCCTTTGTAAGGCGTACTAAGTCACCTGCCAGCTCGGCTTCAGAGCCGTGGCTCTGTTTGTGGGCAATGGTGTTGTTAGGAATCTTAAGAGCCTCTGCAGCTAGCTGACTCGGGAGATGGTCCATTATGACAATGCCCAGGCCATTTCCTCCAGATGTTCGTAGCATCAGTGCAAGGCTCGAGTTGGCCTCCTGTGCAGCGGTCCTCTCCCCATCTGTACGCCTAGTCGCTCTCTTCAAGAAGACATGGGCCTCCTCAAGAACCAGTACATTCTGCAGAACTGAGGCTGGGTTTGCCATCCTGTATTCACTGATGCCTGCAGTGATCACGCCGATCAGAAGCTGCTTCACATCCTCGTGCAGCCTCTCCATCTCTATGATGTGGGGAGTTGACAGGAGTTCACTGAATGTGAGACCGCCTGTTGTGTTGAACATGTCAACCACTGCAGAGTTGGTGAGCATCGACTCAAGTCGTGCCTTCAGAGCTCCAATGAAGTTCTGCTTCACATCGTTGCTATAGGTCACATCTCCCTTCTCTATAGCATAGTCGATGCCTGCGAGCAAGTCCTCCAGAAGAATTGGTCGACCCTGAATGTTCCTTGAGACGTCCCAGCCGCAGAGCTCGTATGTTCGTAGAATGACCCGCTTCATGTGCATGGTCACGACTTCTTGATTTGGAAACCAGGCGTGGAATATCTCTGCGAGTCGTTGGACCCATTTGTCAAGATGAACTCTTTCTGGAGGCACCCAGATGTTGACCCGTAGTGGGGCTGTATCTGGATCCCCTGCAGTGAAGATTCGAACATTCGGATATGCCTGTTTCAGAACTCTCCAGTCTCTGACCTTATATGGCACAATGACCACTGGACTGACTCCATATCGTATCAGTTGAGCCACAAGTGTGAGGCCTGTGGTCGTCTTTCCCGATCTCGTAGTCCCAAGGATTAGCATGTGTCGCTGCAAATCCTGAGGGTCGATGGCCACTACCGCAGACCTGTCGATCTCACCATTCACCGTCACAATATGGCCTAACACCACCATCCCTGAGAAGTCGAGGCTCCACATCACATCCCTGGGGTCATCTCCATTCTTCACTGGACCAGCGGCCACAAGTCGTGGATCGTTCGATGCTAGGGGACTATGAGGTATCTCAGTGGCCATGGTTGAGAACTCATGCCTTCTGGATGTGCTGATGCCAATGTGTCTTCTTGACGGGATGAAGAATGCTCCAGCCTCTAAGTCAAGCATCAGTGTGGGCTTACCAATGAGTTGCCCCTGAATCAGCCTTAGCGAGTCTTGACGCTTCTTCAGCGGCTTGACCTCGAGCACGCTTTCCAATTCAGCAGACAATATACTGCTGACAAGGGTATGACCCAGCAGCATAGCATTCTGTTCGGCTCGGCCTAGTCGTGAGTCCCAACTTGTAGTGAAGACACCGACCTCTACTGCACTCTTGGACTCGAACCTTGTGAGCTGTCGCTTCAGATTCTTCGCTTTGGTCGAAGCGACAGTATCAACCTCAATGAAAGACTCCTGTCCGCTGCCAGACAGGATTCCACCATAAGATGTAGAGTTTGTCCTCCTCGACTTCCTGTCTTCTTCCTCAAACTCTCGTCGAGCCAACCAAGTTTCAAACAGACCAGACTGGTAGGGGCCAGCCCAGATCTGGACAATTCCATTCTCCATCTCATGAAGGGAGTCGACGACAGAGGTGAGTCCATCTACCGACTGCCTCGAATCTGTGATGCTGAGAGGCACCCCGACAACCATCGCTGAGAAGCACGTCTGGTTGGCAACGTCTATTTTCGGTGGCAATTCGCCAACACGTCTACACTTGAATTCTCGAAGCTGTGTCTTCAATGTAGACTCCAACTTACTCAGACCCTCACTGAGTGCCTCAAGGGTTGGCGCTCTGGTCAAGTAGAACATTCTATTCTTCCGTTGTACTCGTTCCACCCTAAGACCAACGGCAAGCCCAGCTGATCTCATCGCCCTCACAACACCGAGGAATGGAGTATAGCGGTCCAGACGTTCTTTGGTTCTGGAGTTATTGTATAGATGGGCTTCAGGAAACTCAACAACCTCGATGGCCCCAACAAGCATAGGTGACTCCTGCCCCGTCCATTGAAGAAACCGTGACGTCATAGACGCCTGTATCTCTGTTGCTTCGTCATTCTCACCTCTAGAAGTCAATTCCGTATATGCCATGAATCCAATGACCCCGGCTACTCCAATGAGAACAACCACAACCTCGACCGACAGGACAGCAACAGCCAAGGCCCCTGCAGCTATGAGCAGTCCGATTCCATAGACAACTGGTATCGAAACGAGCGCCAAGGGCCCTGTGTATCGCATCACACGCCACTCCCCCTTGGCGATACCAGCCGCCATTCCAGCTCCTATGCATCCTGCCCAGAAGAGAGCTCCAATAGCATTGAGCATGTTTGGCATGAATGGATTTGTCTTGTAGAAGCTTACCAAGAAGCCCATTGGCAGAATTGCAGGAAAGATGATCGCCAGTGCTTTTGCACCTTTCCCAACAAGCCAGCCTACAAGTCCAAGAACCAATGTGATGCATCCCCATATCATTAGAGAAGCCGGGGATTATTGTGAGCTCTGTATGCATTCACAAACGGCAATGGAAAGCCTTTGAAAGAAGAAAACGCCTATGGTTGCCCCCCTTCAAATACTGAGCATTTTAATCAAACCAAACAAGACAATGTCAGCTATAATGGATTTTGCTTGATGTCGGCTTAGTATATTCTTGCACAAAATAAGTGGAAGAAGTTGAGGACAAGCGTTGGACCAAATAGTCATGGATTTCTAGGATCCTAAGGAAGAGCATTGATACGTATTGTTTTTTCAAGAACGACGATTCGAATCAGAAGAAAATCATTACTAAACGATTTGTATATTACTTGTCGGTGAATGGGAATTGTAGTTGAACAGAATAATAGGAGGGCCATCATTGGAAGATGCGAATGAATTTGTTGAATATGATGGAAAAGTTGAGAACTATCTGGAAAGAATGATAGCTATTTCAACCAGGAAGCAAGGGGAATTACTCGAATCAATGAGAGATGAATGTGAGCATATCGTAGAAAAATACTGGTATACATTTCTTCTTTCAGAATTGATAATAATATCTTTTCAAGAGCATTATAGAGAGAATAACGACTACTATCAAATTGTCATTCAGAATTGGATGGGTATTTGGACAAGGTTTCAGGAAACTCTGAATCTATTAAGGGACTCAATGATTCTTGGATTACAGGGACGTACTGTTAGCGCCACAAATCTACTTCGTTCGGTTTTGGAAAGCATTACAGCAGGAGTTTTCTATCATTTTCTAGCGCAAGAA
>JBHLQS010000118.1:0-8734 GCA_048883405.1 Candidatus Thorarchaeota archaeon | reverse complement strand
AGTCAGTTAGCTGACTTCACTCCAACATATGTAGGAAGGCTTGAGGAATCAGTGAGTCTATACAAGGAAGTCGGTAATGCACTCTATCGAGGGGGCATTAATCCAAGTGAAACAATGGCGGGATGCCATCGTTGCGGCGGTTGCTCTCCAATTCAAGAGGCATACGATTGGGCGGCTAGCAGATCATAGTATCCATCTGTATACAAAGAAGTTTATGTCGGGCTGGACCTATCCGATAAAGGCTAGCTATGACAGAAATTCCTGAAGAGGAGATTCGCATTGTAGAACTCACCAAAGAGGATGCAGAAGAGATATCGGCCCTCTTCAAACATGTGTGGCCTCAGGCAGAGGACTATCCCGAAGCCTGGCGCAAGAAGCGAATGTACTCTCCAGAGCAGGTTCTAGAAGATATGAGCAATGGGTATCATTACTTTGGTGGTTGGCTTCATGGGAAACTAGTCGGTCTCTATAAAGCTAAGATAACAGACAAGGGTCTTTTCGGAGAACATCAGACTGTTCTTCCTGCATGCAGGGGAAGTGGGCTCGCTTCAGCTATGTATATCCAATTTGCAGAATATGGCAGAGCTCATGGATGTAAGCGCAACTACTGCAATATTCTGGTTGGCCAAGAAACAAGCGAGCGGCTCATGAAGAGGTTCGGCTTTCGCCCATGGGGTGAGCCATACGAGCAAATAGAAGGCATGCTGGTTCAGATGTACGAGAGACCGCTATGATTCTACCATCTGCTATGCAGGGAAATGACGGTACTTCAGATACGTAAGGATCTCGTAGAAGTATTTCCCCCCATAGATTCCACTTGCTTTCAATCCGCCGAGGTGCGGGTAGAAGTTATCGAAGTGTATATGGCTTGTGTTGATTGCTACTCCGGGAGCATTAATTTCATCAAAGAAGCGTTGCCATATCTGCGGGCTATCACTATATACTGAGGTGCGGAGTCCATACTGCGAGTTGTTTGCCTGAGTAATGGCCTGTTCAAATGAGCTGACTTTCATTATTGGTAAAACGGGGCCGAAAGTTTCATGATACCACATTTTGCATTCAAGCGGTACATCGCTGAGAATTGTAGGCTTGATGAATAACCCCGCAGGGTCTCTTTCATCTTGAGCATTCAACCTGTATCCACCTGCCTCAAGCTTTGCCCCTTTCTTCAATGCCTCATCTATCATGTCGATGTTTTGGTATAGTGCCTTGGTCCCAACAACGGGCAAATCTGTCTTCGGGTCTTCAGGTAGTCCAACCCGCAGCTTCTTGCTTTTCTCGACGAGAGCAGCTATGAAGTCATCGAATATCGCCTCATGCAGGAACAGTCGCTTCGCAGCAAAACATGTCTGTCCTGAACCAAAGAAGCGTGCGTCAGAGACAAAAGCAGCTACCTTATCGATATCAATATCTTTCCAAACCAAGCTCGCTCCGCTTCCTGCAAGTTCGGGCACGAATTGCATACCTCGTCTGACAGCCTGTGTCATGAGTTCTAGGCCCACATCTGAATCTCCATAATAGACCATAGCGTTTAGCGGCGACCGGTTGATCATATAATCTGCAATCTCTCTTGCCGGGCCTATCACTGACTGAAATGCACTTGTTGGAAAATCCAGTTCCCTCATTGCTTCAACTAGAACATATGCCAGCTGCATGTTTGTAAGAGGCATCTTTGATGGGGTTCTCATTACGGTGGCATTTCCCGCCCAGTAGCTCGATATGATAGCCATACCACCCAGCCCAATTGCGGCATTGTATGGTGGAAAGACTCCCACAGCACCATAGGGAAAGCGAGTGAGTATTGTTCTCTCCCCGTCAACAGCACAAGGGATCTCCTCAGGAGAAATTCTGGAGGTAGCGAAGTGAATATGATCCTTGTAGAGCGTATTGAATACACCTTTGGTCTGCCATTCGAAAAGCTGCACTGGAGTGCCTTCTGCAATTCCTATTTCTTTGAAGGTATCATAGTTCTTCCATAAATGCTGCCCCACAGGCACTAGGCTTTCTGCACGCTCCTGTAAAGATATGCCTGACCCCTTTTCATTCAGTTCTCTGTGCATTTGTCGCTTGATTCTGTGCGCCTCTTCACATGCAGTTGCAGCTTCATGCTCTCCTCCAACTGCATATTCAGCGAAGTAGATGTTCTCCATCTCTTCCTTTGTTGCAGAAGGTTCTCCATGAGCAGCAATGTAGTCTTTTAGTAATCTAATCTCTGGTGACTTTTCTGGAAGGAAATTGCTGAAGTAGCGTGCAGCCAAACGTCCAAGTGATCCTTGCTCCTCCAGAGCCATTGCATACAGAATTCTGGGATTGTCGATTGCTTGATTCATATTTGGAAAGATAGAGGTTTTTCCATCATCTGACTCAACAATCTCGCCTTTGATGAGATGACCAAACATCCTCATGATCGTACCATCCAGAAATTGAGAGATTTGCCTCTGATCTTGTCACTTCTCTGGCGGCGACTAGGCAGATTTAAGAACTTCTACACTCGAGTGCGCGCCGTCTGCAGGTCCTGTATGTTAGGAGATGTGTTTGGAAATCAGCGGAAAAAGGGAGACCAAATCAGCCATCGAACTGACTCTCAGTCTTCTTTCTGAATATGACAAGGGTTCGGTATCAATGCGAGAGCTGTTGAGAGGAATTGATTCTGACCTTGAACATGATTTGCCTACCAGGGGCTATGTTGAATCCAGGTCTTTGGGAGTTGTCAGGTATCTTAACACAATCGACTTCCTGGCTGTTCGTGCCCTGGGGAAAATGAACCTGTCTGATTTGAGAGCCCGAGGTCAAAGTCTGCTTCGTCTTGCAATTTACGAGAATCGTTGGTTGCAGGCTTCTATCAGCAATACATTAGCAGCGCTCTTGCGGTCTTTCGAACTATCGGAGGTTGTAGATAAGGCTTCAAAGATTGACCTACGCAAGAAGACCGAGAATATTAGTCCCTCAAATACACTTGGCCTTATGTTCTCTCATCCTTCGTTTCTTGTGGACACATTTGTAGAACACCTAGGAAGAGATGAAGCGATTGACCTGATGGAGCACAATAACCTCTCCCGCGATTACTTTGTCCGTGTGAACACACTTCTCAATGATTATGATGAGGTAGTTTCACTTCTTGAAAATCAAGGTGTGGCTTTGGCTCCGGAACCAAGCGTATCAGGCCTGTTTCGAGTTACCGAAGGCATTAATTCGCTTTTCAGCTCAGACGCATTTAGGACTGGCCGCATACTAGTGCAGGATAAGGGCAGTGTGATTGTCGGCAAAGCGCTCGAAGCTAAATCTGGTATGAGAGTCTGGGACGCTTGTGCGGCTCCAGGAATGAAGACACATCTCATATGGGAGTCAATGAATAGTCAGGGTCAGCTGATTGCCACTGACATAAATGCTGGGCGATTAGAAGTAGCTAGGAGTCGCTGTTCTGCCCTTGGGTGTGAAGGTGTTGAGTTCATGGAGGCTGATGCCTCGATTGCGCCGGTTACAGATGCAGAAAAAATCATCATTGATGCACCCTGCACTTCCACTGGCATTCTTCGGAGTCATCCATCGTACAAATGGCGATTAAATAAGAACATGCTCATGAGTATAATGTCCATTCAGAACAAAATCCTTGATGGGGTCCTTAATGCCTACTCAGATAAGCCGGGGACTGAAGTGGTCTTTGCGACGTGCTCTCTTCTCCCTCATGAGGGTGAATCTCAAATCGACTCTGCGATGGCTCGTCACCCAATCGAGCTAATGCAGATTCCATTTAAGGGGTCTTCTGGCTATTCTGGATTTGAATGTGCTGAGAATGTGATTAGGCTATTCCCACACAGGGAGAACTCAAATGGATTCTTCATTGCTAGAATGAGAATCACTGCGTGATTCTTCTTTCTACTGACTCCATAGCTCTTCGAGCAAACTCGTGGTCATCCTTGAAGCTCCAAGGAATATTCAGGAATATCTTGTTGGCCTCTAATAGGGCATCCTGATCCCTACTAATCAGCCCCTTAAACACGAGCCTGGTCCATTGAAAACAGGGATGGTTGTTGAATTCCTCCTTCATTCCTGATTGGTCAGTGAACTTTGTAAGGTACAGTAGACCATCCTTGGGCTTGCCCAGCATGAGATCCGCAAGGGCTCCCAAACAGGAGAATGTGATGGCACTCTGTGTCATTCCTGAGGCCATATATGTGTCAGCTCCCTCTTTGTATTCCGATGCTTTCTTTTCATAGAGGGACCTGCCGTGGCTGATTACAAGCTTGTCTTTCTCTTCATCTTTCAAGGCCGCCTCTGTTTTCTTCAAGCTGACACCGCTTAGTATACTTGCCTTCAATTCAGCTTGCATGTCAGCAACTGGAGAGCCAGCTGCGATCTTTCTTGCTGCCTCAATTAGCTTCTGCCCGCTTTTCACAAGAGTCTGTTTGAGCATCGGGCTTGATAGAGATGGATCTTTCCGATTCAGGCCGTTTTCCATCATATTTCTTGCGTACCTGAAGGTCTCATAGCCCCGGTCAATTAGATTCATCTTTGTTGCATAGTCAATGGATTTGATCATGGCTGTTATTGCGTTGTCAGTTTCTCCGAGGTTTTCAAATTGGTTTGCGGATTCAATCAGCCATAGGAATGAGTCGGTGCTACCAGCCTTCAGAGACTCAAGTCCTTTGGATAGTGCGGAGTAAGCGTCCACGCAAATCACAGCCAAGTCTGACTTGGTGCATTTAGCAGCCACTTCTCCTCTAGGAAGTGAAACATTTCTTAATCTACACATGTTACCAGTCTTTGAGTCAGCAAGCCATTTGCATACTTCTAGTCCTGTCAATTATCGTATACCTCGTGTATTACTTGCTTCCAGTCTAACGTCTACTCATATTCAGTCCTAAAAAGCACTTCTAGTTGTATCGTTAGGCTTAACTGCTCTTCAATACGGCTCTGGAATAGAGGTTTCAATGCTGACAGACGATGATCCTGACCTTGCAATCATCCGCAGGAAGAAAATGGCACAGATGATTAAGCGAGAGAAGCAGGTACAGGCTGCACGTGAACAGGAAGAGAAGGTAGGAGTAGAGCGAGCAAAGCTGCTTGGCAGATTTCTTACAACAGAGGCATTTTCATATCTCAATAATCTGAAGATGCAGAATCAAGGAGTGGCTAAGCAGGTAGAAGAGGTCATTCTGTATCTGATTGTTTACAGAGGATATCGACAGCAGATGAGTCAGATGGATGTGAGATACATCGAGCGGCAGGTCAGGGGAGAAGAGCCTAAGATCCGCATTCAACGTGATGGTGAAACTTCAGACTTTGGTGCCTACGTAAAGGAGGCCATAAAGAAAGGGTCTGAAGACTAGCCGAGCGATAACGCACGACCCTTCCATTCTCGTATTGCATATTGAAGCTCCTCAATATCGCCATCGCCCTTCTTCCAGAGGTCCGCAGTCTTTCTCATTTGAAACACTAGCGCACCACCCCGTGCGACTTTCTGCTCCAGTATGTCTACTGCTGCAATAATTGTCTTTGAAATAGCCTCATGCCCCTCTGTTCGTCCAACTATGTCCTCAAGAGAATCGAAAATATCAGCAGGGTCCCACGTCTTCCACTCATCAACAGGTATCTTGACGACGCGATGCTTCTCCCTTAGAATAACGGTACTGCCATCTCTGACTTCAATCTCACCTGCAGCTTGGAGTTCATCCGCAAGTGCCAATGCCTCTGTCATATTCAACTGAAGACTTGCAGCAAGTTCTTCTACTCTCACAGATCTCTTCTCCAGAACAATGCTGAGTATCTTGAATCTCGGGTCTCCAACAAGCATTATCGCATCTCGAAGATGCTCTCTAGCACCTGGTTCATCTTTGAGTACCGCTGACGCCGCTTCTGACAAGGATTTGATATCTTCTTTCAACAATTCATTTCTTCTTAATGCATCAGAAAGCTGTTGCCTGAGGGCGTAGTCATCATCGCTTGGGCTAGCCTTTGTCATATGTTGGGTCTGTTCAGCCCGTATCCCTCGGATTTCCTTTCCCATTGTGTCCAATGCACCTTTTGTACGGCCCAGTTCAGTTCGCAGCATATGATTCTCTGAGTCCTTCTCAGCGATGAGACTCTCTAGAGCGACGATTTTGGTGCTTGTCTCTCCAGCTCGACGCTGCGTTCCTTCCAGCTGAGCCTGTAAAACCTGCAACTGATGTTGGAGTTGGGCAATCTGCAAAGTCTTTTCCTTGAGACGCGCATGGACATCATCTGACATCGCTTGTCCCCAATACCAGAGTTTATGGCACACGATTAAAAGGAATCTAGTACGAGTCTATTAACCAGGAGTGAAATTCGAATAATGCGCTTCTTCGATGCACATACTCACATCGACATGAAACATTATCAACATGATCTAGATCAGGTCATTGAAAGGGCAAGGACCGCTGGGCTAGTTGGAATGGTTACATCTTCTATGGGACCTGGATCATTTAGAAGAACACTTGGAATTGTGAAGAAGTACAAGGGGTATATCCACCATTCTGCAGGATGTCAAGCATCAAGACTGACAGAAGAAGAGGCTTTGAAGACAATATCACTTATCCGAAAATATGCGGAGGATATTGTGGCAGTGGGAGAAGTAGGTCTTGACTATTACTGGGTGAAAGACCAGAATAAAAGAGAGGCTCAAGAACCTCTATTTCAGCTGTTTATCGATTTGGCCAACGAACTCAAATTACCACTGGTTATTCATTCACGGAAGGCTGAAGCACGGGCGACTGAGATTTTGGAGAAGAATGAAGTGAATGAGGTGCTGATGCACTGCTACGACGGCCACGAAGACACCACAAAAAGAATAGCCGACAATGGCTGGAGCATAACACTCCCTGCGAACTTCACAAAATATAGGAGCAGGTCCGAGGCTGCTAAGATTGTGCCCTTGGAGCAGATTCTCCTCGAAACGGACGGTCCTTACCTCTCACCTACAGAGAACAGAAACGAACCCGCGAATTTGACATTTGGTTGTGATTCACTGGCCAAATTGCTTGAATTACCTTCTGAAGATGTTGCCGAGGCAACAACTAGGAATGCCTTGGCCTTCTATAAGCTATAATTCCATTACCGATAGGACTTAATGCAATTGGCAGGCATCTATAACCACAGGAAGGACGAATATGTACACGAGGCGATTCATTGACCTTGACGCAAGTTCTCTCAAGAGTCCCGTAGCAATCCTAGGACTTCCAGGCATAGCAAACGTAGGACGTATTGCAGTCGACACACTATCGTCTGTCCTTGATGCTCAGCCGGTTATGGACTTCTTTTCTGATGACTTTCCGCCACGCGTCTTTGTGAAAGATGGTATCGCCAACTTTCCCAAGAGTTCAATAATGCTTTATCGTGCAGCTCCTGATGAGCCTCATGACCTCATCATATTATCAGCTGATTTCCAGCCAGCATCAGGACGTGGTGTATTTGAGTACGCTGACTTTGTTGTACAGGAATTCACTGGGCTTGGAGTAAAGGAAGTCTACGCGCTGGCTGCCTATGAAACTAGCTATCAGGAATTCTTCGAGTCATATCCAATGCCGCCTCGAGTATTCATTTCTGCAAGCTCGTCTGAATTACTTGGTGAGATATCTACTCTTGATGGCACAGTGGCGACTGAAGAAGGCGTTGTGAATGGAGCGAATGGTTTCATTCCTGCTTGGGCTGCTTCGATGTATAATATGAAAGGAGCTTGTCTTCTCGGAGAAACCCTCGGCATGATTAAAATGGACTATCGTGCAGCAAGAACTGTACTCGAGAAAATTAGTTCCTTCCTCGATATCAAAGCATCTTTTGAAATTCTGGAAGACGATGTCACCAAGGTGATTGATTTCATTGAATGGGCCAAGAATGAGATCTCCCAGCGTGGCACTGCTGAAGAGGATGGACAGCGGCCAAGTGACCGGTATATTGGCTAGTCACTCCACCAATTCAGGTTTCAGAATATCCGTGATAGATGCTTGAGAGTCAATATTGATGTAGAAATAATGATCCTCATGCACAACTTTCAGTGTGAAGGGGAATCTCTTTGCCTTCTTCAAGATGTCTTGAGGCACAGAGAGCACAGTTCTCTCATTACATACAGGACACTTCGCATACCGCTTGAATTCACTCATCCCTGTTTAGCACTCACCTTAGAATTCTGGCTCAGAATCAATCTAGTAGCATGACCGTCTGGGTCATCAAGCATTTCAGTAAACATTTCAATGATTTGCTTCGCATTCATGCTCGCTATTTTCTCGCTGTCAGTGCCTACGATTCTCAAATTGTCATAGACATTTGCCTCCACGAGAATCTTGATGTCTCCATCTATTGATGCTCTCAACACAAAGAAATCATCGAAATCCTTGAACTCGTTTTTTGGCCCCCTGAGAGTTGCATTGATACATTCCAGACGGTTCGCAGACATTGCTTTTTCAAGCAGATAGGCTCGTATAATCTGGTTGCCTACAACTCGACGGATGTCCTTGAACTCTGTGAGCGTGCCGTCTGCATTTTTCAGCTTCCACATTCGCTCAGGACTCAAAGGACCACCAACAGAAGTTCACACGCGCCAAATATAGAGGTTGTCTTTGTGTATGCTTAGAGCGTTTTTTTGGCGTATTGCACACGTATTGTCCTCATCAGCTCCTTATGGAGCAGAATACACTTATTTGTTGGGAAGCGAACAGAACCGTACTAGTGTTGTCCAGAAGCCAATGGAGAGAGCACGATGTTACAAACCATCGACATG
>JBHLQS010000117.1:0-8767 GCA_048883405.1 Candidatus Thorarchaeota archaeon | reverse complement strand
AACTTTGGCATATTCATAATACTAGTGAAGATAAGGAGATTCAGCCTATGTTTTCGGATTCCAACGCTGAGTCAAGAGCAACTGGTGGAGAGCTTCATGCATCTGAGGAATAATGAGTCATCCACTGCAGTGGCAGAAGAAGTCTTCCTCGGGCTTGGAGCCGAGGCGGGGTTTGACTACATAGAGTATCCCAAAAAAGGGACTTGGAGAGGTGATGTTCTCTCATTTCACGACTGTAAGATTACAGAAATAATCATGAAAAGACCCGAAACCGCAAGTTTTCCAGTTATTGCACTTTTCGGTAATCATAAGCTCACTGGAGAAATAATCTGTGACCTATCAGACGGAACCCCTGCCATCACTGTCGATGGTGATAAGCTAAGGTTTCAATTCGATCCTTTTGGGATGCACCTTGCAAATCTGAATGAGTGGTTTCAGAGAAGCAAAACAGATGCATTGAGAAGATCAGCCCTTGTCATGTACTCAAATATGCCGCCAAATTTGAAGAGAAGCTTGCGGTGGTTAGCTAGACATTACAAAACTGCAAATATTCGCTCATTGAAGGATATTAGATTGCTAGGAGTGAGTAGTAATGTTATTATCCACTTGATAGAACAGCAATTGAGGGAGAGGGGACTAGTGGAGTTACGTCACAGACAGCCATTCGCGGCTATCACGCATGACATTGATACAGATTTCTGCCAAGCTCAAGGTAGGGAAATTCTATCGTCAGTTGAGAACAATGAAGGAGTATATGCTACATGGTTCTTCGTACCTCAACCGGTCCAATACTCATTGAATCGAGGGGGAGTACAAAGCCTGATGGAAGAAGGGCACGAAATCGGGATGCACGGTTATGCTCATGATGGAAAACTTGCACTCGATAATCCCGCAAAGCTCATCAAACAAATCAGGAAGGGCAAGAACATCTTGGAGTCCACAGGCGTCAAGGTCACGTCGTTCAGGAGCCCGTGGGCTCTTCGATCCTCCTCACTTCTTCTAGCTCTGGCATCACAAAACTTCAAGGTTGACTCAAGCTACCCAGATGTGGATACACTAGGCATGACTGGTGGGCGAAAGGGATTGCTTTACAACAGGCCATTCAGACCACTGATTATGAAAAGAAACTCACTTCTTAAGCCATTGCCGCTATGGGAGGTGCCTATGACGGGCCCTCAGGATGTTCAGATGATTGAGGACCTGAAATTGACCGGGAATGACTTATTGAAGGTATGGAATCTTAAAGCAGAATTCTGCAAAGATTTCGGGGGTGTGTTCGTATTGCATACGCATCCGAAGGACATAGTGAAGCATCTGAAACAGTATGTCGAGATCTTGAGAGTCCTTAAGAGAAGCGGGTTTAGGATAATGAGATTAGATAGTCTTGTCAAAGAACTACAAGCGAATCTAGGATTGTGACAGGACAAAGATGGAGCCAGGGCTATCAAATGAAGATACTTGGTCTGGACAACCAACTCTGGTTTTCTTGAAATTCATTCGCGCGCAAGTTCGAGTTCCAAGATTTCATTTCCGGAGAGGAAATAGCCCTTAAATCGATTCAAGATGCTCTTCAACATGCTCAGATATCGATCATCAAGATTCCTCATCCGGAACTTAGCATAAAAGGATCCATATGTCTTCAACTCTGGAGGCGGACCAATCTCATATGGATGGAAGTAGTATGCCGTGTTGCCAGTCCTCAGCGCGTATTCAATTGCCATTATAGCATAGGTATAGCCAAACATACGAGTAGTGATACCGGATCCCGCTGGAAGTCTAAGAATGGGCAATACAGGCCAAGGAAACTCCCAGAGTTTCGAGTTGCCTGGGTAGTAGCTATCGTCTGAAAGCCTGTAAGGGTTCAGGGGGCATTTAGTGAATGAACCAAATTGGCCAAATAGTGGTCGTGTGGGTGTGACGGAGGAATCATACCTAAAACCACTCTTAATGAGTTCCCTGATATGATAAGGGGACACTACTGAATTTGGTGCTCTGTATCCAATAATCCTCTGGCCTGAAAGATTCTCCAACAGCTTCTTCGATTTTCGAAGGTTAACGGCGAATTCGTCGAGATTCGATTCATTGTAATCCTTATGAATGAAGTTATGGGAGGCAATTTCGTGACCTTCGTCAGCGACTCGTTTCACTAGTTCAGGGTAATAGGAGGCGATTTCCCCTGTGAAGAAGAAAGTAGCT
This sequence comes from Candidatus Thorarchaeota archaeon, assembly GCA_048883405.1. GTDB lineage: Archaea > Asgardarchaeota > Thorarchaeia > Thorarchaeales > Thorarchaeaceae > SMTZ1-83. The sequence goes on along the minus strand of JBHLQS010000117.1, from coordinate 6,571 downwards.
CGGATTTCATGGTCGGATAGCAGTGATAGAATGACTTCTGTGTGCTCAATGATTTCGCCTATTGGACGATCTGAATTATAGTGCGTTCTGAAGAAGGATTCGGTGTTAGGCCATAGTGAGTTCTTCGAACCGGTAGCCCATCGACACTGATACCACTCATCCATGTCAATGGATAGGAAGATCCTATTTTTTCTTCGTGCCATATAGGAACCTCCGGACAATGACTGAGTAGTATCGGAGCGCGTCTGAAAGATTAGGCTTACTAAAATAGGTTGCTTCAGAGTCCTCATTTGGTAGTAGATTCTGCTCATAATCTCCTTGGCTGATCTTCTCAATCGCTTCTAGCATTGCATCTGGAGTTATGTCAAAGATTCGTTCTAGAAGCCCTATGAATGTGTCAAATCTTTTTATCGGAACAGTTTTTTGAATTACTATAGGACCATGGTCAATCTGTTCGTCAACGAAGTGGATGGAAACGCCCGACATCTGTTCATTATGAAGAATTGACCAAAATGGAGCCATCATGCCACGATATCTAGGCAATAATGAGGCGTGCCTGTTCAAGGTGCCAATTCTGGGGATATCTAAGAATTGCTTTCTTAGAATTACTTGTGCTTGATTGATAACTAGGTCAGGATTCAATCGTTTCACCAATCTCAAGACCTTGGAGTTGTTTAGTGTTCTCAACCTGTAACATGGGATGCCATAGGCCTTGGTGAGGCTTTCAATACTGTAGGGATTCCCATATCCCAGCTTAGACAATAGAAATCGCAACCTATAGTGTGCTAGAGTCATGAAAGTAGAAATCAATCCGGTAGGACCCAAGATGATTGAGAATATGATTGCATCCTTTATCTTCTGAACACCCTTTCTTATACTCACAGGTGAACCAGGAAGTATGGCTACTCCAACGATATTGAGATGATATGCATTGATTATGCCCCGAATCATCCTACCAACATATATTGGCTCGTCCATTGTTGCAATAAAAATCCGCACACCAACCACCTGAGATCCCAAAATGATATCTCCAGCTGAATTCTCACAAAAAGATACAACTTATCAACATTGTGAGGACATCAATGAAATTTGCAGTCGGGAGCGAGTGTGCGGGCTCGCATCTTTCATAGCACAATGAATGGAATAAGTCTGCAAATATTAGACCGTTCAAACACTACAAGCTGGAAGAAGGAATAAGCTTAGAATTGAAAGAAGAACCTTCAAGAAGCCCAAATGAAGCGGGTTGGAGTCGATTTCTAGTAGAACCCCTCTCTATTTGAAACCCAAGTTCCATTTTTCGCGCGGATGATTTTTCCAGAAAGACTTATGGATGGTTTTCACGGTTCTATTGGCGCACGGCCTTGTCGTGGACGGAGAGAGAAGACTGCCACTCACCACTGTCTACGCCTGAGGAGGGATGCGCGTTCAGAAGAGGAGAGGTTCGATCATAGATACATAGTATAGGTTGCATTCCTATGACTTCGAGTCTCGACGCAACAGGACGCCGTATCTCTAGAGATTCCCAGAGTGAATCCTGAGATGTACGGTTCGATGAAAATTGCAGCAGTGGTCCCGGCCAAGAATGAGGAGCGACTAATAGGTCGAACTATTTGGCCAGTTCCTGAGTCAGTTGATACGATATATGTCATTGATGATGGAAGCCAAGATCGGACTGAAGAGATTGTATTGCGCTATGGAAAGAATGATTCAAGAATTCGACTCATAAAGCATCTTACAAATAAGGGGGTAGGTGCAGCAATCATAACAGGGTATCGTCAGGCATACAATGACGGGCATGATGTATTTGTAGTGGTTGGGGGAGACGCCCAAATGGACTGGGGCGACCTTGACAATTTGCTGAAACCTATTGCAGAAAATGTTGCCGATTACACCAAGGGGAATCGTTTCATTTATGGACGCTCAAAGGAATCACCAGGAAATGCTTGGCGTGAGATGCCAACACGCCGGATTCTGGGGAATGTTACACTCTCCATCCTCACAAAGTTGGCATCCGGGTACTTTCACATCAATGACTCTCAGATGGGATACACAGCCCTCCACAAAAGAGCCTTTGAGCGTATAGATTGGAATAGGGCTCGAAAGGGATATGGATATCCTGCAGAATGGTTGATGCGATTCCACTCCGAGGGAATTCGAGTGGTTGATGTACCTGTTCGTGCGATATATCTCAAGAATGAAAGGCAGACCCAGATTCAAGTCAAGAAATTCATGTTCTATATGACTGGAACACTATTCAAAGGCGGAATGGCACGCATATATCGCGAATATATGAGTGGAATGGGGGGATTTCCTCAGATTTCCGTGCACACAATCCGTGGGGCGTTGGATGGTCTGCGTGATCGATTGGGTTCTCTAATCACTTGGCTTTCACAAATCCCTCAGAAAATCAGCCAAGTAGGAGCCCGAATTCAGCGTACTTACCTTTTGCCACGACTAAGGTCGTCTTCAATGCATGCTTCAGGATATACAGGAATATCGCCGCAAATTGAAACAGAATCAACGCTTTCTGAGGCGCTTGGGCTCAAACTCAATTGTTATGCGAGTGCTGCTAAGATAGCGAGTAAGATAACAATGCTGTTCTTTGACACGCCTATTTCCCTTGATCTTATCAATTACCCTCGAAACCTTCAGGATGATGTGCTAAGAGTCATCTTCGAGGAAGCTTCCGCCAGATTGAATGTGAGAAGGCGAACGAGTGTAGCGCTGAGAAACGCAAAACGAATGATATATGGCGAGGAGCAAACAGATAGCCCCAAGGCAGGAATTCCGAACGAGTTTCTTTCGTTCTGGCACCGAGTGCTTGATGGACAGAAATCTGAAACATCTGATTAATCCTCAAACATCAGACAGGTAATTTCACTAGTCCAATCTTAGAAATATAATGAGAGTAGATTGTAGCAGGATGTGCATAGATGTAACAGAACTAGGCATTTGTGTCACTGTAGACTGAGGATGCTCATCGGTATCTTTGGTGTGCATGTTGAGCCGAATCTTCTCAAGGCGGCAGCGTCTTGACGACTCCTTCCGCGATTACATATGCCTACCTGAACGGAAATAGCGCTTTAAGCACTAAGAATAACACCCACGGTTCAAGAAACTAATCGTGCCTATTGGGACTAGCTAGACTGGCAGGGGGAGTCGTTTACATCAGGAGTGAAGACTACGAACTCTTTAATCCAAAACATGCCTCCGAGCTAGTATCTTTTCCCTAGAAGAAGAGGATTGACAAAACATGGCCAAAGTAAGTCCCTTTGTAAAGCTCCTGAGAGGCGAGTATGAACTCACTATCATTCTTCTGCTTGCACGACTGAAAGGCAGGTCGAGAGCTGATGAGATCATCAAAGCGGGATTGAAGACCAAGACATTACCTGCCCTCAATGGCGCAAGAGTAGCCGCGGCGAGAAAGTTCCTGTTGAAGAATGAACTCATCACAATTGAGAAGGAAGGCAAAGAGATAATTCACATCCTCACCAAGAAAGGAGCCAAGCTAGGTAGATTGCTCAATTCCATTGCTGACTTCATTGTAAAGGACCTGAAGTGGAAGCGCTAGAAGGTCACCACTGGTATTTCTTAGAGGACCGCTGTCTGAGGTAGTTCGCCACCACCATGACAATAATGATTACGAATCCCCCTGAGAACACTAGAAGAACTAGGCTCAGAATGTCAGAGTCAAATGGATTGGGAGGCACCGTTGTGGTTGGAGTGGCTGTTGTTGTAGTAGATGTTGTGCTTGGTGGTGGGGTTGTGAGGATTACCTCAATGGACTCCACATTGCTCCATTGGCTAGATGCATTATGGTAGTCGAATGCTCGTACTCTGACGAAGTAGACTCCAGAAACCAACCCTGTAATGTTGAAATTCGTTGCAGTTTTATTCCATTCGGCTAGGACTACTGAAAAGTCATCGAACCTGCTAATCTGGAGATGATAGTGATCTATCGCGCCCTCTAAGTCAGTACTCGGTGTCCAAGTGACGTAGACATACGAAACATAGCTTACAGAACCAGGATCGGCAAGTGTGGGATCGGAAGGAGGCTGATTGACGATCTCGAACATCTGAATTGTTGTGTTGGCCATGTTATATGCTGTTGTATTGTCAAAGGTTTCGATGTAGTATTCTACAACATCATCGACGAAGAAAGTACCAAGATCGCAACCATACATGTCCCCGGTCACGATTGCCATGCTCTTATTCAGCCATAACCCAGCATTGACTCTGTAAAAGCAAGTCACATTCTTGATGCTGCTTGGGTCAGTTATATTTACGTTCACGGTCACTGCTTCACCATGTAGTGGATTGACTGGCGAATGTAAGAGGCCCGATATTGAGGGCCCGCTCATGTCGACAAAGACGGATTCATTATTACTCCATGGACTACCAGCCCCTCGGTCATCGACTGTCTTCACTCTGAAGTAGTAGATTCCATCCGACAGCCCGGTGACTAAATGGTCTGTCGTGAATACAGACCACTGATCTAGTATCACACTGAAATCAATGGAGGAACTCATCTGAAGCTCATAGTGGTCTATCCCACCCTCGAGGTCGTATCCATCAGTCCAGTTCACTAGGATGTTTGACACCGTTATCGTTGTTCCTGGATCATAGAGAATAGGTTCCGCGGGAGGCTGATTCAATATCTCAAATGAATAGGTGCTCGTAGTTGTGGGATTGTAGCTTGTGGAGTTGTCGAAGGCTTTGATGAAATATTGAACAACGTCATCAACGAGATACGTACCAAGACTGCAATTGTATGTGTCACCAAGCTGATTCGTCATACTCACATTCTGCCAGGGTCCAGCGTTGACACTATAGTAACAGGTGACATTCTTGACACCATCTTGGTCTGTCGCATCCACACTCAGCGTCACCGAGTCCCCGTGCTTAGGTTCTGAAGGTGAAAGCACTGGCGTTGATACAATTGGACCCTGTATGATGACTACGTTGATCCATTGTTGGAAGCACCAGAAGCCTACAGTTCCCTCATTATCCACTGCACGGACTCTGAAGTAATAGGTGTAATTCTCAAACACAGTCATTAGGTGGTCATCTGTGTACGCGGTTATCATAGCGTAGGTATCAAGGAACTGACTGCTAGTACTAACCTGAATCTCGTAGTGGTCAATATAGCCATCAGCATCAACAGATGCGGACCAGTTGAGGAGGAAGACGCCATCATTATCGGTTGTTCCGGGATCGTATAGTAATGGTGTATCCGGGAAGTAATTGATTCCATTCAGGTATACGACTTCAGAAACTGACTCCATCATGTCCGTTGAACTGTCGAATGCTCGAACGTAGTAGTCCTTCTCTTCACTGGCGTTGAAATTCCCAATAGCAGCTGAGTATTGGCCACTGCCCTCAGGAACCATTGACACATTCTGCCAGATGCCAAGATTATCACGATAATGACAAGTGATGTTGGCCAGCCCATTGGCATCAGTTGCATTGACATAGACCGTGACTGGATTTCCATCTACAGGGACAGAAGGAGAGTGAGTCAAATCGGTCAGTAGAGGAGCATCATTTGCAGCCTCAATTCCAGCCAGCCAGTGTACAGTATTCAGAAGGAGAACATCATTGTCACTGTCAAGGTAATTCTCAACAGTATCAGCATCAGTATCATCAATGCCATCCATGAAGTCTCCATCAAGAACTACACATACTCTTCCAGAACCATACCTTGAAACAGCCATGGTTGTGATGCCATCTGCTCCCAGCCAGTTATCCCACCAGCCACCCTCCCCCCAGCAGGTTGTTACATTCCAGTCTGACACTATTATTCTCTCTGCATTTGCTGGGAGCGCTGAAAAGCCATCACTTGCATAGAATTCAACCCGCTGGACGTTGGTCGTTATAGGGTGCGATAGGAGGTCATCACCAGTGTAATAGATCTGACTCTCCTGCCAATATCGCATGAGGTCATCTGTGTCCAATAAGCTGTCCCGAGCAAAGTAATAGCCGAAGTTGTTGGCCAGTGCCGCAATATCGTCTCCAGATGTACTCACATCTGATTGGATGAATATCGAGCCACCATTGGCAACATAAGCATCAAGCGCAGCAATCTCAGTAGCATCATAATCGTCAATGTATTGGTATGGGAGAGTGCAGATGACCACATCACTTGCATTGAAGAGTCCTGAATCGAACGTGTCCATCCGTGAAACGGCAAACCCTGCCTCTACTAAATCATCCACAAAGGCGGCTCCTTGATAGCCATCAGGGTTTGGTGGCGGGAACTCCCATCTGTACTCTGTTTGTTGTGATGCATCGAACACCACATGATTGGGTAGCCGTATGGCATTGCCTACTATATTCTCATAGTTCGCGTCAGGGTCTGAGAGGTCGAACCCTATGAACACCACATGGCCGCGGTTCATGGTCTTATGGACCACTATTGGATCATGAAGGTCGCCGGGGTATTGATAGATATCGACCGCTACAGTCCCTTCTGTGATGTCAACCGCCATTGTGTTGTTTCGTGGCTCTGGCTGATAATCGATGCGTCTGCATAGAGCATCACCGAAAGTGTGTCTATGCATGGTTCCAAGAG
>JBHLQS010000116.1:0-8838 GCA_048883405.1 Candidatus Thorarchaeota archaeon | reverse complement strand
GTCGAGTTTGCTCCGGAGAGCCTCTCATCAAGAGCTCCTTACGTAGTTGCTATAGGTGAGTTTCCCTCTGGTCTACGACTAACAGCGCACATCACGAACCTGATGAGCATGCCAGAGGTCGGAATGCCTTTGAAACTTGGTTTCGAGCACATCGATGACAAGAAAATATCATACAAGTGGCTGGTATAAGCATAATGAGGGCCTCTTGCCCTCATATTCTTCTTTTTCTATTGCTGAATATTCAGCAAAGCACTTAACAACTGCATTAGGCAATTCCGTAGCCTTGAGAGAGCTCAAATGTCGGAACAAGAAGATGTCGTACCTTGGTGGCGAGGACATCTCGATAAGAAGCAAGTAGTATCTGCTTTCTTCTCTAAAGTATTGAGCAAGCTCACAAGTAGAATTGCTGAGATGTTTCCAGATCACGTTCGTGACATTTACTACTCTGCTGGCCGAATGGCAGGGGTGGAAGCACAAAAGGAGTATTTCCAGGTTGGGAGACGAAAGCCTTTTGGTCATCTCAAAGGCCTTATCGAGTTCATAAAAATGGCTCTTGAGCGACTCATCATTCCATTTGGTGACATCAAGATTGCCAAGATGCAAATAAAATGGCAAGACGAAGAGGCGGTATTGGAGATTAAGGATAACCCATATACAGCCATGGTTGAGAGTGATGAGCCATTTAGCTGTTACTTCTTGAAAGGATTCATTGAAGCCGTTCTCGAGTACGCTACAGAACTCGACAATACAAAGTACGAGAAATTGATGGTTGAAGAAGAAACCTGCATGTCAAAAGGCGATGAAAGCTGTACATTCAAAATCACCCGTGTTTCATCCCGCATGTATGCATGATACAATCCGTTTAGGAGGAAGGACATGGATTCAATCATACTAATGAAGAGAATATCTCATGTCATTGGCGTATGCAACAGTATATCGAGGGCTTCTAGCCCTTGTTATCCAGTTCCTTCAGGAACTGAACCACATAGAAGAGGTTTCCAGAACCTTAGCCCATTTTGAGAAGAGGGCCACAGTCTTTAGAGTGTCTAAATAGACCTTCGATGCAGTTTCTGTGTCACAATCATCCAACTTCGCAATTGCATTCTCGATGACTTCCATGACATCTCTGAGTCTTCTTTTGCCCTCATTTCGTCTATAGTCCGAGAAGACCATGTATTCAAGATTACCCTTTTCCCAAGCATTGAGAAATCGTCTTTGCTCATCGACAGCTGTGCTCATGTCATAGGAACTTGCCAGAGATGTCTTCATGGCAATCAGGGAATCCTTCCACACCTCACGTCTGCTCATTGAACTCATCTGCTTCCCTCTCGGCAGTACACTGTCTGAGACCGCATCTGGAACTAAATAAACCTGAGGAATACCATAGCACCATAAAGGAAGAAAAGCGCCAATGTTCGAATGATATGAAGTGCTCTCAGCCTAGAGTAGTTGGGTCAAGACCTGATCTGCGGTAACGACAATAGTGTTGTGGATATCTTTCATGTGTTGAAGAGCAAATTGATGGTTCTCTCTCACAGTACTGCCTGTTCCATCGGCCACTACATATACATTGTAGCCCCTTGCTGATGCATCTGCTGATGTATACATTACGCATATATCAGTCAAGACTCCCATCAGAATGACATTGGTAATTCCCGCTTCTCTGAGAGTCAAGTCAAGGTCTGTACCAAAGAAGCCTGAGTACCTGCGTTTCGGAATCACCTTCTCGCCTTTGCCCGGAGCTAGCTCATCAACAACTTGCGCTCCTCGTGTTCCTGCAATAGAATGCTTGGGCCAGACTTTAAACTCCTCGTCATCTGGCATATGATTGTCAGCCAAGTAAACAACAGTCAAGGCCTTCTGGCGTGCTTGATTGAGAATCTGTGCCTGTGTTGGTACCAAATCTTTGGCTACTGGTACTACAAGTGCACCATCCTTCTCAACAAAATCATTGAGCATGTCTATGATTATGAGTGCGGAATTCTCTGGATGAAGCTTGGGAAGTGTCAACTCTCTACCCTCTTTATCTGTTTCAATACATTATCTCTAATTACTTTTGGACTCAATGCTTGATGCAGAATCTTCCCCTTTTCTATGAACTGGCTGGTCAGCTTCTCCATTTTGTTGCCGCAGTCGCAAGTCGGTGATGCAGTTGCTGAGAGAGTGACTCGATCCTTGAAGCATGAGCTGCATCTCCAGACAGACTTTCTTCCTGAGAACTTGCCGCGTTTCGCACTAGGAATCCATTTTCCATTTTCTTGCTTCATGACAATGTCCATTGCGAAATCAATTGCGGGCGAATTCGAAATTGCACCTCCAACTCCAAAACCATCTACCGGTACTTCATGCAGTGCCTCAATTGAGGCCACATCAAGTCCTCCGCTTACGTATATCTTGACATCATTATGCCCTCGAATATCAAGCTCCCATCGCACTTCTTGGATGATTCGTGCAAAGTTTCCTCTTCTACTGCTGGTCGTGTCCAGTCTGACTCCTGCCAAGTCGTCAATCGAATCCGCAGCCATCACGGACTCTACTACTTCATCGAGATAAGTGTCAGTGAGAGCAATTCTTGGAATATCCTTCGAGAGATGTCTATCATAGGCTTGCCAAGCTCTGATGTGGTCGCCTGCAGCAATTATGAGTGCATGCGGCATCGTTCCCTGAGGATCGACTCCTAACATTTCTGCACCTAGGATGCAAGAAATACCATCGCATCCGCCAATGAAGGCAGCATATTCAACCTGTGGAGTGATTGCTGGATGAGTTCTCCTCGCTCCAAATGAAAGAAGGCTCTTCTCACCAGCAGCAATTCGAACATGAGCGGTCTGCGTTGCCATCCCTGACGTATGGCAGAGGAAGCCAAGCAGTGGTGTTTCAAGAGTGGCGAACTCCTGGTATGGACCTTCTATTGCGAATACCGGCGTCTTCACACCATTTGGTCCCCTTGGCCTAAAGAACGTCCCCTCCTGCAATCCAAAGATATCAACTTCTTTTCCTTCGAACAGCTTCAGCGAATCATTCACGCCAGCAACTATCCCCCAATCGAACCCCTTGGGCATTCCAGACACGGTGACCTCTGCGTGGACGGTTGGATTGAGTCCCTCCGCTTTTAGGATTTGAACTGCTCTCTCAAAGTAGATGTCAGTTGTCTTTCCCGAGATGATTTCCTCTTCAGAAGCTATTCGCCATTTCCTATTCATTTGAAGCGGCCTCGCTGAATCAATGTGCTTTGTTATAAAAAGAGAACCGGAAGTTCCATTACTTGCCTAGAATGGACGCAGAGGGTAGTTTCTGCCGATTCCGGTCCCAACGCTTATTACTTGCCTAGTGGGCTTCACAGACTAGTTTCATGGAGGAGCCTGAAATGTCTGATGAGGTTCTATATGAAGTTGAAGACGGTGTGGCTATAATCACTATTAATCGTCCGGAAAAATACAATGCTCTAAACACGGATGTTGTCGATGCAATTCGCAACTCCTTCCAGAAAGCAGAGGAGGACCCTGAAGTAAGAGCTGTGATTCTCACTGGCATGGGTGAGAAGGCGTTCGCTGCAGGAGCTGACATAACAGCATTCCCAGGGCGGGACTCCAAAACAGTGCGTCCTTTCGTTGAGAACGGTCAGGCTGCATGCAGTTACATAGAGTCTTTAAGCATTCCAACAATTGCCGCAGTCAATGGCTATGCGCTTGGGGGAGGGTGCGAGTTTGCAATGTCCTGCGATATACGATATGCGTCATCAAATGCTCGATTCGGCCAACCTGAGATCAATCTTGGGATTATTCCGGGGTATGGTGGCACTGTTCGCCTTCCGCGATTGGTGGGTCTAGGTATCGCTAAGGAACTCGTTCTTACTGGAAATCCAATAAAGGCAGAGGAAGCCTTGCGAGTTGGTCTTGTGAATAGAGTCTTTGATTCAGTAGAAGACCTGATGAATGGTGCTAAGGAACTAGCAAAGACTCTTGCCAAAAAACCTGGAGTTGCCATCAAGCTTGCCAAGCAATCTTTGAACAATGCTTGGGAAATGGGCTTGAAGGATAACCTATCCTACGAGGTTGATGTTTTCTGTCAAACCTTCGACACTGAAGACAAAGAGGAAGGAGTTGATGCCTTTCTCAATAAGCGAGAACCTGTTTTCAAACACAAGTAATTTGGCGGGAGATACTCCCGCTAACTTCTTTCTATCCTGTACTGGCTACCATCTTGGATAACCTTTCCCTCTTCAACAAGTATCTCAAGATGCTTCTGAATCATGAACTCCTCGAAGATGATGAATATTTCATCTGGCAATCGAGGATATATTGTTGGTAGTTTCGCGAGTTTATCTAGAGTATTATATCCCTCTGAGATATTATTCATAATCCGAGTTTCGCGCTTTTTGAACATACCAGAGAAACGTCTGAGTCGGTTGAAGAGGTCATCAGTCACTGGGTCCAGAAGATGGCTGCTAATACCAATCCTCGGTTCAAGATTCATCACAATCTCAATCGACTTCTGGAATGCTCTGATGTCACTCACTTCATTGCCATACCAAGGGCCAAAACCAGTCAGATCAATGTCTACAAGGAAGATGGTTTCGAAACCATTGATGCCAAAACAGGTATGATCCAGAGTGTGCCCAGGAAGATGAATTGGGATGAGGTCGACATCCCCGCAAGATATGGTCTTTCTGTCCTCGTAGTGTCCAGTCACAGTATAATCAGAATAGACAGGAGGAATCCATCCTTGGACCATTACCTTCCAAATGTCGAATAGGGGATGTGTCGTGATTCCATAGTACTCTGCCATTCCCTGAAATGTTTCAATCCCTTTATCTGACAAGGGATGGCAAATGACCTCGCAACCTGAGAGCTTATGAATCTCCTCAGAGTGATGTTTGTGATCCACATGGAAATGCGTTAGAATCAGTCTTTCAATATCTTCCATTCTATGCCCAAGGCTTTCGAGAGTCCTTCTGACTTGATCCATGTCAGAGCCCGCGTCAACCAGTGTCAGGATCTCGTCATCAATCAGGAGTGAGTTCGCTTCAGGGAACCTTGCCTTATTCAGCCCTCGTATGAGATGAACATGGGGCTCGACTTCAAAAGAGGGTACATATTCTGACATTGAAGCACCGAGCAGCATTCGGTCTGATAACTCTCACTGTCGGACGATTCATATTGAGCATTGCCGCCTAAACTACTTCCCTATAAATCACTGGTGAGACAAATGAGTCAGCGAGTATTTGCAGTATTTGATGTCGGCACGACTGGTACGCGGTCAGTCCTTGTGGATGAAGAAGGCCGCGAATTGAGCAAAGCATACGAGGAATATCCACGAACCCCAAAGGAGCTAGCAACTCATGAGCAGCTGGCTGACACATTTTGGAGCGCATCATGCACAACCATGCAGCGGGCCATATCGGGGTATGAATCGGGAGCAGAGGCTATAGAAGGCGTTGTTGTGGCAACAACTCGTGATTGCTTTACACCTATAGATAAGAAGGGTAATCCACTTGGTCCTACTATCCTATGGACAGACAATCGCCTAAGCAAGAAACGGGATGAACTTGCAGAGTTGATAGGACCTAGGCGAGGTCTCAGGAAGATTCTGTGGTTGTCTGAGAATAAGAAGAAACTCTTCGATTCTGCTGATAAATTCGTTACCTTGGATGCGTTTCTAAATAACAGGCTATGCGGTGCAATGGTCGCAGATCCATCAAACGCACGATATGGTCCGATTGATCACGCAACCATGAAATTGTCGGATGAGATTTGTGAAGAAACAGGCGTTTCAGCAGACAAGTATGCGGAAATTGTGAATTCAGGTGTACCAATTGGAGAGATCACCGGTGAATCTGCTAAGGTAACTGGCCTCCGTAAAGGAACAACTGTCATTATGGGATCTGGTGACCAGCAATGCTCTGCCCTAGGCACAGGCATCACAAAATCAGGCCTAATGAAAGCAACTACCGGAACTGGCACCTTTGTCACAGTTCATACGGACGAGTATGTTGAAGACCCTTACGTGCTGTATAGCAATCCCGGCGCCATTGCGGGAACTTGGATTTTGGAGGGTGTCCTCCCGGGGACAGGTTGGGCTTACAAATGGTATCGTGATCAATTCTATGAAGCGAAGAGCAATGAAGACCTCTTTGAGTTGATGGAGTCTTCGGCAAAGGATGTGCCAGCAGGATGTGATGGGCTTGTGTTCTTCCCCTTTATGGCATTCACAAAGGGCATTGTCTACAATCTGGGCTTTAACCACACAAAAGCTCATTTCGCTCGAGCTATAATGGAGGGCAATGGATATGGTATCCAGTTCTATGCTCAGACGATGCAGGTCATGCTCGATCAGAATTACAGCGAGCTCAGAATCGATGGCGGGGGGGCGAACTCGCCTCTCTGGCAGCAGATTATAGCTGACTGTACCAATAAGACAGTAGTTTTGCCACGTGCTCGAGACTCTACGGTTATTGGTGCCGCCATGATTGCTGCGGTGGGCTCTGGAGTATATGGCTCATTTGATGAAGCCTTTGATAACATGTTTCATGTTGAAGAGAAAAGAGAGCCAATGCCTCAAAATGTCGAAGTCTACGAAAAGCGATTTGAGGTATTCAACAAGCTTATTCTGGCAGAGCTTTCTACCCTTCTAGCACACTATTGAAGGCTGAGGTTTCAATGGCCACGCAGAAAATAAACTCCCAGAAGTGGTGACCGCTTTGAGTGATACAGACTTTGATGTGATTGTCATTGGTGGAGGTAGCACAGGCACAGCTTCGGCAAGAGATTGTGCTCTGAGAGGGCTCAAGACTCTGCTCCTTGAGCGAGATGACATCGCCTCTGCGACAGTTGGCGCATGTGCAGGAATGATATCGTCAGGCTTGAAGTATATGGATGAGCCTGAAATTGTAGACTTATGTTCGGAGGAAGTTGTCCATCTCAACCGTATTGCGCGACATATCATAATGAAGAATCCAATACTGACTCCGATTTTGGAACTAAGTGACCTCTCGACAGGGGGTAATTTTGCAGCTGAATACTCCAAGCGTGCGGAGTCCAGAGACGTCCCTCCAGTACTGTTCTTGGAACCTGAGGATGCGCTTGAGATAGAACCCCTACTCAATCCAGACATCATCTCTAGCTTGTACTTCGAGGAATATTTCATCGATCCATTTCGTCTATGTCTTCTCCAAGCATTGGATGCGCAAGCGAACGGTGCAATGGTCAAGACCTATTGTGAAGTAGTTAGAATTTCTGAGAGAAACGGAGCAATTGAGAGTGTGACATATTATAATCGAATCAACGGCGAACTTGAAAGCTCGACAACCAAGACTATCATCAATGCCGGAGGTCCTTGGGCCCCTAAGATCGCAGCTTTGGTCGGCGCAAAACTAGACCTTAGGTTGAATAAAGGCGCACATGTAATCCTGGACCGCCGAGTGGTGAACGTGGGAATAATAGCTAAGGCTGTTGATGGGCGCATGATCTACCTGTTCCCGCATGAGAACACTACTCTACTCGGGACAACTGCTCTTGATACCTGGGATGACCCCGACACACTCGTCGCGACTCATGACGAAATCGAATACCTACTGAAGAGCATCGAATGGGTCATTCCCTCAATTAGAGAGGCGCGAATAATCCGTACCATGGAAGGGGTCAGGCCTCTAATTGCAAAATGGAAGGTTCCAGAGGGCGAAGTGACGAGAGGTTACGAAATCATTGATCATGAGTCTGACGGTGTTTCAGGCCTGGTGAGCTTCACAGGTGGGAAGCTTGTAATGTGTCGGCATATGGCTGAAGCTGCTACAGATGTCGTCTGCAAGAAGATTGGCGTTAAAGCAAAATGCGCCACTCATAGACTGCCTCTCCCGGGCATGGAATCTGATGTAGATGTCCTATCCCTTGCAAAGGACTATGATATCTCTCAGCACGCACTGGAGCGTTTGAGGGCTCGCCGAGGAACACAGATGCTTGAGATTCTCGACCTCGCCAAGGAGCATCCAGAATGGAGAACCACAATTTGCACTTGCGAGCCTGTTATTGAAGCTGAGATTCGATACTCAATAAGGAATGAGTTCCCTCAGACATTGAACGATATAAGGCGACGTCTGCGTCTGGGAACAGGTCCATGTCAAGGTACCTTCTGCACCTACAAAGCTGCTGCAATCCTTGCCGACGAACTCGATTTGGTTGGTGCAGACTATCTTGTCGACATACTGGACTTTCGTGCTGAACGTTGGAAAGGGATTCGGCCTCCAATGAGAGGCACCCAATTAGCCCAGGAGGAAGTGGCGCAAGGTCTCTATGCGTGCGTTGGCAATCTTGACCAAATTGATGTTGAATACGACCCCAAACCCTGGGAGGAGGTTGGCTAGTTGAACACTACTCCGGATGTCTTAGTCATTGGTGGTGGAATGGCTGGCCTTGTGGCAGGAACTATCGCATCAGAGAATGGCTTGGAAACGGTGGTGCTGAGAACTGGTCAAAGCGCTACTGCATACTCATCAGGTGCAATAGACGTTATAGGATATCCACCCGAAGGGCTTGTTCTCAAGGAGTATATTCCAGATATTGAGGTACCATTCAAGACTCCATCTGAAGGTCTCAAGGCGATTCTGAGTTTGTTTCCCTTTCACCCGTATGGTATTATTGGATTTCGAGCAGATGAGGATAGAATCCTGGAATCTGTAATTGCAGATGTGAAGAAGTCCATTTCATGGCTGAAGGAGCGACTAGCTGATTCCTGTGCCCCTCTCGTCGGCGAGTTTGACCAGAATATCTATCCAATAACCGTACTTGGAACTACAAAGCCAACATGTCTGATTCAGGAATCAATGTGGTCTGAAACCCTGAA
>JBHLQS010000115.1:0-8841 GCA_048883405.1 Candidatus Thorarchaeota archaeon | reverse complement strand
ACGCCTGCCTGGAACTCGATGAACTTGTCTCTATCAGAGGGGACTATTGCCTCCTGTTCACACCTGTCTATGCATTTCCCACAACGAATGAGGTCCATTCCAAGACATGCGTCGGGATTGATGAAGAAGGATGAGGGGACAGCTTGTGGGAATGGGATACTGATTGCCTTGTTCCATGTGAGATTCTGATCAGTACGACTGGGCACATCTACAGGACAGACCTCGACACAGTCGCCACATGCCGTGCACTTGTCGGTGTCTACGTATCTGGCCCTCCGTTTCACTCGTACATTGAAATTGCCAACATACCCGGAGATCTCATCCACTTCAGCCATTGTAATGAGATTGATGTTCGGATGCTTTGCCACATCCACCATCTTGGGTCCCAAAATACAAATGGAACAATCATTCTGGGGGAAGACCTTATCAAGAAGCGCCATGATCCCTCCAATGGTGGGCTCCTTTTCGATCAGGTGGACTTTGAATCCCGCTTCTGCCAAATCCAATGCGGCTTGCATGCCCGCAACGCCTGCTCCCACAACCATTGCAGCTTGGGTGACAGGAACATCAAGTTCTGGCTGAGCCTCCAATGTTCTTGCCTTCGCCACAGACATGGCCACAAGCTCCTTGGCTTTCAATGTGGCTTCTTCTGGCTCGTGCATATGTACCCACGAAACGTGCTCACGTATGTTTGCCATTATACAAAGATAGGGGTTCAATCCTGCAGCCTTGACCGTCTTTCGGAATGTGTCCTCATGCATAGTTGGTGAACAAGAAGCCACGACAACTCTGTTTAGTCCATGTTCCTTTATGGCCTGTTGAATCTCGTTCTGCCCAGGGTCTGCACAAGTGTACCTATTAGTCTGAACAAAGACCACGCCTGGCAGAGTTTCCGCGTACTTGGCGACTTCATCTATGTCCACAACTGCGCCAATATTCTTCCCACACGCACATGGGAATACTCCTATCCTTACTTCTCCATTTGCAGAAACAACCGTCGTATCTTCAGCAGCTTCAGCCTGTGGTTTCGGATCGCTTGTGGTCATTGAGCCACTCCCTTGTCCCGCAGGGGGACAATTCTGTTCTCGTGCCTATTTCTAGTCTGGACCAGCGTGGGCTAAATAAAGTTTGAGAATGGCAGACATTTCCATTCAATATAGTTCAGAAACAACTGTCGTTGGAGGGTGCCATCAAGTATCAGACGCACGTCCGGCACCCAAGACATGATAAGGTGTTTCATTTGGCACTGAGAACTGACTTCCATATGACAGAGAGCGCTGAAGGCCCTAGAATAGCCAGAGAGAAACGCACTGTGGAGAAGATGATCAGATTCCATTGTGAGCGAAAGCACAGTAGAAAGGATGGCAATCTCTGTGAGGCTTGTTCAACTCTTCTTGAATACTCAATGGATAGACTAGACCACTGTCAGTTCGGTGAAGAAAAGCCAACCTGTAGAAAATGTACTGTTCATTGCTATAGACCAACCAGGCGAGAGGAGATTCGTCAAGTGATGCGGTTCTCAGGACCGCGGCTAGCCATTAGAATGCCTTTAGACTGGATATGGCATGCCTTTGACGAGAAGAAATAGCGAGACGAGCTGGGGCACCAAAACCGTAAAAAGCAGGTCTCAACGTCGAGGTTTTGTTTCAAGGAGGTAGCCACATGCCTGGCAAGGTATGGAAGTACATCACAGATAAGCTGGAGACGGAAGGCGCTTGTCATTTCTCCCTGCTGGATCCAGACCCGCTAGCTATGAATAATGAAACCGTTGTAGAGCTGGCAAAGATTGCAGAAACATCTGGTTCTGATGCCATAATGATAGGTGGCAGCACAATCTTTGGTGATATCGATGATTCCGCTAAAGCTATCACTGACGCCGTTGACATACCCACCATTCTATTCCCCGGCAACATTACAGGTGTTAGCGAGCATGCAGATGCCATGTTCTTCATGAGTCTTCTAAACAGTAGGAGTCCATACTACCTAATTGGCGCCCAGGCTCTTGCAGCGCCACGGGTAAAATTCTCGAACATTGAGCCAATTCCAATGGCATATCTTCTGATAGAGCCAGGCAAGACCGCAGCGTGGGTCGGCGACGCCAGATGCTTCCCGCGGGACAAACCAAAACTCGTCTTGATGTATGCCCTTGCAGCAGAGCTACTTGGATTCAAACTCGTCTACCTTGAGGCTGGAAGTGGCGCTGAGGGTGGTGGAGTCCCGACACAGACCATTGCTACTGTAGCACAATATTGTGACATCCCAATCATTACAGGTGGTGGCTTCAATGATGCTGAATCAGTCGTTAATGCAGTCGAAGCCGGAGCATCCATTGTGGTTCAGGGAACGTATCTCGAGAAACACGCTCAGGACGACAAAGGAGCGGGTTTGAAGAAGATAGTAAAGGCACTGAAGGAGGCAGGAGCCAAGAAGATATAGTATAGAGATTCGCCCTAAGTTTAAATACTCCTAAGGGCTTTTTGACGGAGAGTCCCCCAGGGGAGGTCCAGCACCGTGTCCTCAAAGACTGAAATGCTTACTGAGCTTCTCGAAGACCTAAGTCGCGCCTCCCAAGGTAATGTCCAAGCCAGCGTCATAATCTCCCGCTCTCAAGGACTACCTATCTGCTCTCATTTTCCTCCTACAGATGATGCTGCTATGGTGCCTGAAGAAGATGTTATAGCAGGCAGGGCTATCCAGATCGAGTCTCAGACTATCAAGGTTTTCAAGCAGCTCAAACGGGGGCCTTTTGTTAGAATGCTCATAGAGGGCGAGTCTGGGTATGTTATCGTCTGCGACGCAGGAGAGGATGCGATACTTGCGGTCCTGACGACCAAGGGTGCAAATGTTGGCTACATGTTCTTCATGATGGCACGGCACTCAAAGCGCATTGCAAATATTCTTGGCGGCTAGGTCTTCATTCCGTCACTCTTTTATTCGTCAGCATTGGCATCTGGGAGTGCGAGTGAGTAGATTGTCCGAGGAAAAAGAAGAGAAGACCGAGGAGGAAGAAGAGCCAGAGGATGAATGGGCCAAATGGCGTGAAGCGGGAGTTATTGCTCGCGAAGCTCTTGATATCGCTCGACCGATGGTAAAACCTGGAACCAAGGTCCTCGACATAGTAGAAGCAATTGAGAACTACATTCGAGAGAAGGCCACAGGCATCTCCTTCCCCTGCAACGTTGCCATCAACAATATCGCTGCACATTATACCTCTCCTCTAGATGATGAAACCGTCATTGTGGACGGTGACCTTGTGACAGTAGATTGTGGAGCCCATGTTGATGGATGCATATCCGACAGCGCGTTCACTATTGCTCTCAATCCGGAACATCAGAGCATCGTCAAGGCGTCTGAGGAGGCCACCAAAGTGGCCATCCGAATGATGCGACCAGGAGCTAAACTGAATACTATCGGGGCATTGATTGAAGACACCATCAAAAGCGCTGGCTTTGAGCCGGTCAAACAACTATCAGGTCATCAGTTGAAAGAGTATGAACTGCATGCAGAGAAGCAAGTCCCATGTGTATCAGGCAAGTCTGAAGTGTTGGTGGAGGAAGGTGAGGTCTATGCCATTGAAACCTTTGCTAGCACAGGATCTGGGAACGTCACAGATTTGCCAGATCCCCTGATTTTTCAAATGCTACCTATTAGAGTCCCCGTCAGATTCAAGGGGACAAAGAGATTTCTAGGCATTGCTCGCAAGGAGTTCAAAGAATTTCCGTTTGCAAAGAGATGGATGGCTGAGAAACTTCGAAAAGCAGACCTGGAGCTTGGCATCAGAGAACTCCAGAAGAATGGCGCCTTGATTGCCCATCACATTCTTGCGGAGGAAGAAGGTGAACTCGTATCTCAGGCTGAGCACACTGTCATAATAACCGAGGACGGCTTTGAAAAGACCACCTAGCACTGCATCCTATTGTTTTCTGCCATCAGGAGCGCATTGGAAACCGAACGACCAAATTTCCATACAATTAAAAGTCCTTTTTTCCATCTGGATAAAAGGTGGTCCAGGGAGACTGTCTTCTACTGCAGTGATTTTGCTATGACCTCTGGCAGACTCTTATCATCCTGATTGAGACGGAGGAGCAGCTTTGGATCGAGCGCGTGGTGATGCTCAAGAGAGGGTTGGTCAGAGTAGAAGTGAACCTGAAATCCATACATGCCCAGAGTGTGGCTCAACAGGAGTCGTAGAGGACACCACTCGGGGTGAACGCGTCTGTGGGGGATGCGGGCTAGTTCTATCTGACCATCGAATCGATACGGGTGCTGAGTGGAGGGCATTCAGTTCCGAAGAGGCTGATGCCCGAAGCAGGGTTGGTGCGCCATTGAGGTACACCGTGCATGACAAAGGGCTCTCAACGGTTATTGATTGGAGAGATCGCGACACATCAGGACGAAAGCTGAGTCCCACCCGCCGCTCTGAGATCTATCGCTTGAGGAAGTGGCAAATCAGGTCCCGTGTTCATAGTTCCATGGATCGGAATCTGGCACAGGCTATGTCAGAACTCGAACGACTTGCATCTCAACTAGGCATACCAAAGCCAATTCGTGAACTAGCTGCTCTTTTGTACAGGAAGTCCATCATCAAGAAACTAGTGAGAGGACGATCTATCGAGGCCATGGTGGCAGCAACACTCTATGCGGCGTGCAGGATACGGAAGAAACCACGACCGCTCGATGAGGTGGCTGACGCTTCACGTGTGGATAAGAAAAAACTCGGGCAATGCTATCGCCTTCTTCTGCGAAGTCTTGCCATCAAGATTCCTCTTAGTAGTCCAATCGACTATATCTCCCGCTTTGCATCTCAGTTGTCACTATCAAGCCCCGTTCAGTTGAGGACTGTTGAGATCCTTCAGCGCAGTAGAGACATAGGACTGACCATCGGACGTGATCCATTGGGTCTTGCCGCAGCTGCAATCTATGTGGCTTCAATCATGCTCGATGAAAGGAGAACGCAGAGAGAGATTGCAGAGGTTGCTAGGGTTACTGAGGTGACCGTTAGGAACAGGTACAAAGAGATTGTACGCAAGCTAGGAATCGACTCTATGGCTCTAAGCTAGTTCCCACTAGTATCAGTAATTCTGCGGCACACCCAAGTCTAGATCTGACCTGGGCTAGAGAACTAGCGCCGTCTTCCACCTGTGAATGACCAGTCTACTTGAACCATCTCTTCAGGGAATCCTAGCTTCGCCAAGACATCAATGATGACACCACGGTGGTCCCCCTGTAATTCAACATGGCCATGCTTTGCAGCTCCACCGCAGGCTAGCTTGCCTTTGAGCTTTGTAGCTAGGTCTCCAAGATCGATATTCTTGTCAAAACCTTCAACAACGGTCGTAAGACGACCCCATTTTCTTCGTTCAACAGTCACAGTAATGCGGGCTTCTTCTTGAGCTATGGTTTCACAGACACACAGGTCAAGTGGCAATCCGCAATTTGGGCATATTCCACCTTCATCGCTCACGCAGTCGTATACTCCTGAAAGTTAGTTTTACAAAGATGGCTATTTTCACGCATATAAGTTCTCTGAAGGTGAACGTTAAACAGAGTACTAATCGTCGAAATAGGCAAGAGTAAAGAGATGTCGATATAACGACTAAACCTATGCAGAGTGGAGTCCTGATTGTGGATGCGCTGAGTGCTGGGACAGGACGTCGGATAAGCTCACGAGACTCAATTGGCTGTGGTCCACGCTCGATTGCCGGTGTCTTGGAAACGCATAACATCCAATGCCGCATTGTGAGGGTCGAGAATCTACTCTCAAAACCTGGACAGATGAGGAGGTTCCGTGACATTGCAATCAGTGCAATGACCATGGATTTGCCTATAGTGAGAACGGTAGCTGGAAAATGGAGAAGAAGCAACCCTCAGGGCAAGCTACTGGTTGGCGGACCATTGGCATCCGCGCCCGAGGCTGTCTTGAAGGCCTTGAAACCCGATGTTATAGTATTGGGTGAGGGTGAGGCCACCTTGGATGAACTACTTAATCATGGATTCCTCGAAGAGGAAATAGACTGCTCAGATATCAATGGAATTGCATACCTCGATAATGGCTTTCCCAGAATCACCCCTCCAAGAACATTTCTTACTTCTGAAGAGATGTCATCAGTGTTTGTGCCCTCATCAGTACGGATTGTCGACTATCACGCCTATCAGGCTGCACGTGTCTATGTGGAAACCGTAAGAGGCTGTTCAAACTTCAGACGCACAACGATTCCACTTCCCAGCGGCCAAGAGTGCACCGAGTGTGGTAATTGTGATTCTCCCGACCCAGATGTAAGACTCCACTGTCCAGAAGACATCCCTCCTGGTTGCGGATTCTGTAGCGTCCCTGGAACCTGGGGTCCGCCAAGAAGTCGTAGTAAGGACGTGATTGTGGATGAGATCTCTGAGCTAATAGAGCTAGGTGTACACAGAGTTGTTCTGGAGGCTCCCGACTTTCTAGACTTCCACCGAGGCAAAGAAGGTCTTACAGATCCATGCAGTCCGCCAGCCAATAGCAATGTCATACGCGATTTGCTCATTCGACTCACCTCAATAGCAGAAGTTGCAGAAGGAACTGTCCATCTGTCCATCGAGAACATGAAGGCCTGCTTGTTCACTGAAGAGGTTGCAGGGGTCCTCTCGGAATCAATGCAGGGGATATCTCCCAATATAGGCCTTGAAACTGGTTCTGATGATCATCTAAGAAGCATTGGGAAATGCGGAAGCTCTGACGATGTTTTGAAGGCAGTGAGGATTGCAAAAGATTACGATATGGCTCCATTTGTGTATCTGATCTATGGTCTTCCTGGAGAAACGTCTGATACAGTTAGGAAGTCCATAGATTTAATGAAACAAGTTGCTAATGCTGGAGCTGAACGAATCATCCTGTACGGCTTTAGAGCATTGCCGGGGTCTGCATTTGCTGAATTTCCTGAACCCCATCCATCTGATGCCGTCAGCGCTCCGCTTCGGAAAGAAGCCGCCCGAATAAACCGGGCACGTAAAGACAAACATGTCGGCACTACAGTCCGTGGAGTGGTTGCTGAACCATCAATGACTCACCATGGCTACTCAATGGTCTATCCATTGAGTGAAGGACCCCTCATGACAGTGAGAGGTGGCTATTCTCCCGGAACAGTTCTTTATGTCAAAATCATTAGGGTCCTGAGCAGCGGGCTAGTTGAAGGTGAAGTGGCTGAAGAGAACTAGAATGCACAATTTCTAAGCCAGTCATAAGAAAAGCTTCATATGCAGAGAATTCCGGCTTGATGCCGAAAGAACCACCGATTTGGTCAGGTTCTCGAGGCGATATCTAATGGTCTACATTTGCCATAGCTGTCACAAAGAGGTCACTCCAGAAGGTTTGAAGACTCTTCCAGGTGTGAAATGCCCATACTGTGGGGGCCGAATTCTATACAAGATACGTCCACCTGTTGTAAAGAGAGTAAAGGGTGTCTAATTCTTATTTTCCTGAATGCCATTCAAGGTCTATACAACAGGTAGATTGCCGCAATTGCTGATGCCAAGAATAGGAATATGAAGATTGCACCTCCAATCTTGATTCTTAATGATCGCCTCATTATTGCTCCTCTCCAATCAGAATCTTGCCTAGCTCCGTGAGTCCATCTAGACCTCGGATCTCTTTATCGAACAGAGGCACCTCCGTTATATCAAGGTCCTTGTAGAGTTCCTTGATATCTACCATATTAGACTGTTGCATCTCTCTTCTTGTGCTACAGAAGACACAGTCCGGATTGGGAGGTACAAGTTGATTTACGATGATGTTGCTAGCGGGGATGTTCCAGCCGTGAAGACTCCCCAGCAGTCTTTGCGTTTCAAATACTGCCATGGCTTCCGGTATCATCACAATTGCAAACTGAGTCATCTCAGGATCAGATAGCTGTATTCTTGCCGCAAGGATTTTGTCTTTCGTATTCTGCAACATCTCCCAGGATGACTCGTCCTGAGCGCCACCTCCGAACATTGCCCTTATTCCTGACATCATAGAACTCAATCTCTGTCGAAGAGTGAGCATTCTTCCAAGCCAGCTATCCAAGAGATCAGGCAGTTCTAGAAGCTTCAAGGTGTGCCCTGTCGGTGCTGTATCGAAGATCACTCTATCGTAGGACGTGTCTTCAAGAAACTCCAGCATCTTTCCAAATGCCATAGCTTCGTCTGAGCCAGGAGGTGACATTGCGCCTATGTCTCCAACAAGCTGCGATGCCATTTCCAATTCTGGTCCAGCGCCGCCAGCTCCTATCGAATTCTGAAATTCCTGCATGCCCTTCGATGTGTCGATTTCCATTCCCCAGAGGTTCTTCACTCCCTTGATCTCAATAATCTCTCCACCCGAAAGGTCCTGATCAAAGCTATCACTCAAACTATGAGCTGGATCTGTTGACATCACTAGAGTTCGAAATCCATGCCTTGCTGAAAGAAGTGCCATTGCGCCTGCACAGCTAGTCTTACCGACACCGCCCTTTCCACCTGATAGGATGAACTTGATGCTATCATTGTAGACGATATCCTTTATTGTCATTCGCTGACCTCTGGCGGCACAGGCTCGTGTCAGTCTATTAATGCTTCCATGCGTCCAGAAACACCATGCATAAGTATAAGCGCGCAATATCTAATGACGTAGGACAAGGAGTCTCACCACGTCTGAGCCCCCCCAAGAAGCGCAAACTCCGAGGATATCTCTATGTCATCTTTCCCACAAATAAGGACTTCGGCACTCGAATTTCCATCCACCATTATCCGATTGATGGGAATATCTCCTCCTGAGGGAATGCCGCCACCAAATGCAGAGATACTGGCAAAGTTCAATCCCTCTGCAGTTGTCATGGTCATCATCGA
>JBHLQS010000114.1:0-8844 GCA_048883405.1 Candidatus Thorarchaeota archaeon | reverse complement strand
AGAGACCGGAATGACGAGAGCTTAGTGTACCTCTCAAATAGAATAAGTTCTGTTTCAATAATTGACCAGCCGAAGGATCTAATAATGTCTAACTCAATTGGATTCGGCTTTTCAGTCACTTTTCCTCTATCAGGCAATGTATTACACCAATATATACTTGTGAAGAAAACCCCATGGAATTCTAATAAAACTAAGGAAATGTGCGACAGTTTAGTAGTGAGAGTCCCGTGGTTGGCGCCGAATAAGGTGCTAGATTATGCTCATCCGAGACCAGCGATGAGCTTCTCTTTGTCTTCTCGTCTAACGCGAATGAAGGCCTCATATGGCTCTGGATTCGTGTATCCGAGTTTTCGGGCTAGGTTAACTGATATTTGCGTCTGGGATTCCCAATTGGGAGTCAAGCCATTCTCAAGTGGCAATTTCAATCTAGATTCCTGGAATCTTAACGCGGCTATAGATGTAGTTCAATAGCCAAGAAATGAATGAGATTAGAACCAAGAATATAATCGCAATAAGAGCATAAACAGGAAGCACTTGGTAGGTGCGTGTGGAGATCAATTTTGCCATTGCAAAGAGATCCTCTACACCGACGAAGTAGCAGACAGTTGTATATTTGGGTAGATACACTGCTTCATTAGACCACGCAGGAATGGCGCGCCTGAGACTCTGAGGGAGCATTACATGTCTGATTCCCTGCCATTTTGTCATACCAATAGATGTAGCTGCCAATGGCTGTCCAGATGATATAGAGCCCATAGCGCCGCGGAAATATTCAGCTTGATAAGCAGCACTATTCAAACCTAATGTAATTGCACATAGAAGAATTCTACCCGAAAAGACAATTCTCTGCACCCCCCAAGGATCCTGAACTACGAATTGCCAGTTGAAATCAATGGGTGGAATTCCCTGTGTGGTCAGCCATGCATTGAGCGCGTTTGGCAGGTACACCACCGCTAATATCTGTACTAGCAATGGAGTTCCTCTGAAGAATTCAATGTAGGCGGTTGCGATTCTAGATGAAATTGCACCGCCATAGTGTCTCACTATTGAAAAAATAATTGCGAGAATTAGTCCAAAAAAGAGGGCGAATAGGTACAATCCCATCGTCATGAAGAATCCATAAACCAAGTCATCGTAGTATTCTTCGAACTGAAGAAGGCCAAAACCTGCAGATAATTGCAGAGTCGTCAGTTCGATCCCTCCAGTTATTGAGAATCCTCTTCAGCTTCTGCTTCTCCATACAAGACGTCTAATCTATGTAGGAAGCGCTTTGCTCGCTCAGATTGCGGGTTCTTGAAGAAGTGCTGAGGTGTGCCCCTTTCTACAATAATCCCATCATCCATGAAGATCATCTCGTCTGAAACAGCGCGAGCAAATCCCATTTCGTGAGTGACAACAATCATCGTGGTGCCTTCTCTTGCGATGTCGAGCATGACCTGGAGCACTTCACCTATTAGCTCAGGGTCCAATGCCGACGTGGGTTCATCGAATAGTATGACATCAGGATTCATTGCTAGCGAACGCGCAATGCCAACTCGCTGCTGCTGGCCGCCACTCAATTCAGCAGGATAGTGGTGACTCCATTTGTCCATCCTCACATGGGATAGTGCCTTAAGGGCAACATCCTCGGCTTCCTCTTTCATCATACCAAGTACAAGGCGGGGGCCTATGCTAACATTATCAATTGCTCGGAGATGCGCGAAGAGATTGAAATGCTGGAATACGAATCCAATTCGCGATCTCAACTTGTTAAGATCCGCTTTGGGATCCATCAGGCTCTCTCCACGAAGAAGCACTTCGCCCTTGTCGGGTGGCGTAAGCATGTTGATTGCTCTAAGCAGAGTACTTTTCCCTGAACCACTCGGCCCAAATACGACCTTCACTTCCTTCTCTGCTACGTCAAATGATATCCCTTTTAGAACCTGAAGTTTATCGTATGCTTTCCATATATCTCGTATTTCTAATACTGCTGTCATTGTTTGCCTCCTCCGAGTCCAAGACGTCTAAGTCTGGAAGTCATGCTCTCACCAACGTATTTTGTGATAGGATATGTGAAAATGAAATAGATGATGGCTACAATAATCATTATTGCGAAGAAGATTTCCGGGTAGACCCATTTGAATGCATCAGCCTGATACATAATATCTCTAACACCAATGAGTAGTGCAAGTGATGAGTCTTTGATAACCACGGCATACTCATTCGTCCATCCCGGCAAAGAAAGGCGAAAAGCTTGTGGCAGGATAATGTGACGAGTAGCTTGGAGATTGTTCATCCCCACGGATTGCGCAGCCATCATTTGTCCAGGGTCTACAGACAATATTGCCCCACGGAAAATCTCAGATTGATATGCAGCACTTCTCAGTGCCAAGGCAAATACAGCACCAACGAATAGTGCACCCGTACCGGGACCTGCCCACGCAAAAAATCCTGACAGACCAATTCCAAAAATCATGAGGAGAACTAGCAATGGAATTCCTCTGAGAGTCTTCTCATACCCTTGAGCAATCCATTGTAGTTCTCGTGGACCATATACACGCAGTAGCGCTAGTCCGACTCCAACAGCAAAACCAATTAGAAGTGCAATAAGGGTTAGCGCAAGAGTCGTTGGGAGGCCGCGAGACATAATCAAGATAAATATGTCAAGTAGACTCTGCGACTCCTGCAACAGCTATCACCCGAACCACTTGGCAATTAGAGCATCTACTGTTCCGTCTGCAAATCCTTCAGCTATAGCACTGTTTATTGCACCGGAGAGCCTTGAACTACCATATCTAATGTAGAAGGCGGTTGGTGGAGCAGGGACTGTGTGTATTATCTTGATGTCATATACTGTACCATACAAACCAACTATTGGTTCATCGACGTATACAGCATCAAGAGCACCTGAATCTAAGTCTTCAAACATAGTTTCCACCAATGGATATCTATGCAGAGTGACAGCTGATATGTCTGACAACTCCTCATCCTCAGTGGTTCCGGTCTGGGCTCCTACATCATACCCGCCGAGATCCTCTAGTGAGCTAATTGTAAGATTAGAATCGCCCTTGACTACAACCACCTCGGTAGTACGAATATACCAGCATAGTGGTTCAAGCACTTCACAGCGCTCTGGAGTGATGAATGTGGCCGAGGCAATCATATCTATTGTACCTGTCTGACATGCAGCAATTAATGCATCAAAATCCATGTCGATCCACTGTACTGTGATTCCCATATAGTCAGCTACCATTTCAGCTAAATCAATATCAAACCCTTCCAGCTGATCGGTGGTTGTATTGACCATCTCAAATGGAGGCCAACCAGAGTTAGTTCCGACAATGATCGAACCTCGATTCATTATAACATCATAGTCGTCGGGAGGAGAGGTAAGGCCCGGCACAAAGTAACCGACGCCAATTCCGACGACTAATCCAATGATAAGCATGGTAGCGATCATTGTATTGCCATAACCTTGTGACATTTTTCTCAAGTTCCTCCTTTAAGCGAATCCTTCGATTCACCCACACCACAAGGCCAAACCACCTGAAAAGCGTTGTCACTTAAGTAGAGTCATAAATTCACTAAAGCTCCGCAATAACCCAATCCGCAAATGATTGAGTCAACCGGATATAGTCCTCACCCAGACCCAAGAACATCACCTGGAAGAAATCGAATCCAAGGCTAATCAGGTACTCGAATCGTTCGATTAGGTCTTCCGGATATCCTACCCACGAGCCCGGAGCGTTTGCTCTGGCATATTCTGCCACCTCATCTACAGATCGATTAAGGATCTCAGCTCTCTTCTTCCAGTGGTCATTCAGCTCATCCTCATCCTTTGTCACGAAGACACCAGGCCATCCTTGGGCAAACAGACTCTTTCCAACATCGTCATAATCTCTGCCTACATCCTTACAGTGATTCCTTAGCACATCCAGTTTTCGCTCGAAGTCGGGACGCAAGAAGAGGTTACAGTAGTCAGCATACTTGGCTACTGCTTTGAGAGTCCTCTTCTCTCCCTCGCCTCCAATGAGTATCGGAGGATGTGGCTTCTGAATTGGTTTGGGAGCAGAGAATGCATTCTCGATTGAATAATGCTTGCCCTTGAAACTGGGACTTGGCTCGGTCCAGAGGAGCTTGATGATCTGTAGAGCCTCTTCCATCATGTCCATGCGAACCTGTATCTTTGGAAAGTCATACCCGTACGCTCTGTATTCGTCCTCTTTCCAACCGGCTCCATAGCCAAACCAGAGTCGGCCGTTGGAAACCATGTCGATTGAAGCAGCGATTTTGGCTAGCAATGATGGAGAACGATACGAATTGCAGGTCACCATTGTACCTAGTCGAATCTTGGATGTCTTCGCAGCCAGAGCAGCAAGAAGGGTCCATGCCTCCAGACAATTCTGATTCACGGAGTTCTCATTGAGAAATAGATGGTCACTGCACCAGAAGGACTCATAGCCAATCTTCTCCGCTTCTAAGGCGATTGCCAAAGCTTGCTCGAAATTATACCCCAACTGAGGTTCAATATGAACTCCGAACTTTATCTTCATGCACATAGTCTCCTCATAAATCGAAATCTTGAATCCTAATGAAAACTGTATTGCATGACGCGGAGGAAAGAAATGCAGACAGCAATTCCACTGCTTGAGGAGCTTTTGCAGCTCCATGATTTCAATGCTTAGCTATGTTCAGTTTGAGTTTCAACTGGCTCTTCCTTGCATGTAGACGTACAGATACAGGACGAAGAATAGCATGAGCAGACCAGCAAGTGCCCAACCAATGATAGGCAGTGGTACAACTAATGTACTCCAGACAAGCGAGATTGTACCTAGGATCGTCCACAGAATTATAATCAGCACATAGAGCTCCACATCTTTCCAGGATGAAGCTCGATAAGCTAGAAGCGCCGCGATTGCGAGCGAAATGAGGAATGATCCTACCAATCGAGTCGCTGCAGGTTCGTCTGGCCATTCAGTTAGTGTGCTAAACGATTCCGGAGATATGAAGGCCCACACTCCGAAGATGATAGAAGCGATAAAGCCGAGTAGAAACACATACTTTGCAAAGCTGGGAATTTTCCCGCTCATTTCTAACCACACACTCTGGTGATGTTCGCTTGTTCCTCCACCTTTCTTATCTTTCTTACGAGCAGCGACTATTTCTGATTATATTCTAGAAAAGAATTCCATTCAGAGGATTTTAATCGGACGACGTTTTGAGTCTTCTGGGTGAAGCATTTGCAGCTGGATTTGACGCCTATAACAACGATTGTGGGACTGGGCAGTGTCATAATTGGAATCATTGCCACTCTTCATTCGATTAGACGCTTCGCTCGAGCTAGGAAATTATCTATTTTCTTAGACTACAATGAGAAACTCTACGACTTAGAATTCATCAAAGATATGAACGAGGTTCAATCGTATACTTGGAAGAGTGTTGAGGATTTCTTTGTGAAATATGGTCCAGATGCCGATCCTGACGCATTTGCCAAGTTTACTCGGGTTGGTTCCTATTTCGATGGTTTGAGCACTCTTGTTCAAAGGAAGTTCATTGACTATGATTTCATTCCTGAAACAACAGCTATTGCGCTCATTAATTTCTGGGAGAAATTTGAGCCGGACTCAGAGGTCTTTGCTCAAGTGTACAGACGCCCAGGCTGTTGGGATTCGATAAGGAATTTGTATGAAAGACTTCAGAAAACAGAAGCACCTCACCCTGGCAAGGTGAAGTACTATCAAAAACTAGCTGAGACTCAAGATTGATCAGTAGAAACAGAGAACCATATTCGTATATGCATATGATTTATATAAATGAGTTTTATATGACCACAACATGACTTCGCGTGGTAAGGATAGGAAGAAGTCCGCATCGAAGAATGGTGTCACATGTGATTTTGAATCCAGCGAGGATTACACTCCAGAGCGGTTGGAAGCCTTACAAAAGAGTCGAAGTCTATTAGGTGAGTCAGATCTAAGCATCTTTACTTCCGGAATTAGGTTGGGAATTGTGCTGATCCTTCTTGAAATGGAATCTGCATGTGGTTGTGAGATTCAATATGCTCTAAATGAGTCTAGACAACCTCTCATTTCACATCACCTTCGAGTGATGAAGAAGGTTGGATGGCTGCAAAGTGAGAGATGGAGGAAGTGGACATTCTATAGCCTAATTCCTGAGAAGAAGAAAGCTATGATGAAATTGGTTCAAGGATTCGCAAGTAGTTGATGATAGTATATCTAGAAAACGTACTGTGGTCCGTAAACCTACTCGTTGACTCCCAGAGAGGAAGGATGAAAGATGGAGAGAGATTGGGATCCCAAAATGCTTGAACAAATCAAGAGCTTTGAGAGGTGGCATACTGCAATCACAATTCCCGTCAATGTGGATTTGAAGGCAGAGCCGAAGATTCTCAATATTGACCAAGCTATTAGCTATCTTGACAAAGCTGAGCACATCTACTTGTCAGACTGCATCTGCAGGACAATGATGCAAAATTGTGATTCTCCACGAAGAACGTGTATTGCATGGGACACTGCCAAGCCGCTCCTTGATACAGACATCTACAAGAACCAAAACACTGTCGAGATCACTAAGGAAGAAGCGATTGATACCTTGAAGATGTCAAGTGAAGCAGGACTTGTTCATATGGCCTATGCTATGTGGGATGACAGTGTGAACCGTCTCTGTAGTTGTTGTTCGACTTGTTGTGCAGTTTTCGCAGCAGTCCTCAGATATAGGATGTATCCAGACCTGATTACATCTGACATGATTTCAGTAACTGACATGGACAAGTGTGTGAATGATGGGACATGTGCCCAGAGGTGTCACTTCGGGGCTAGAGAGATGGTGGATGGTCAGCTGGAGGCGAATGACGAACTTTGCTACGGATGTGGATTGTGCGTTTCGACATGTCCCTCCGAAGCTATATCACTTGTGAAGAAATGAGGCGAAACTGAAAGAAAACGAAACTCAGACATGCTGGTCAAAAAGGATTGGATTTCCGTCTGGGTCCAATAGGAGAAAGCTGGCTGGGCCTTCTGATGCTTCATCAGCCTCGCGCTGGCTCCATGCCCTGTCCCTTCAATTGACGTTGTAGAGTGCGTACGTCTGAGAACGCGTCTAGCTTTTTTGCATTCTGATCCCAACAGGGGTTGAACGTTAGGGTGTTCTTTTCAAACATGCCCTGAAACAGCCCGATGGTATAATCACCGTTCTTCATGATTATCCAGCTCTAGGATATGTTTCCATGAAAGTCTTTGAAACCGAGTTTCTATCTCGAAACCCATCTCCTCAAGAATCTCTCTCTCGAGTGCTTCCTCAGTAGTTTCATACAATTTCACACTGCCTCCAGGAAGAACCCAAATATCGTCCTCTTCAGCCCGACTCAGGAGGAGGCGATTGTCTTTTCTCATCACACCTTCAGTTCGGATGTGTATTCCAAAGATTGAATCATATGGTACATTGACAGAGCGGCCTTGTGTCATGGCAGACTCCGAAATCTTCGTGAAAGAACCAGTATAAGAATGACATAGAAGAATCAGATGATGAATTCAAGCTAGCGACTCATCACTGATTGTTGATGACTCTCCTTTTTCGCTTTCTTGCTGTTGGCGATATAGCCCCAGGAAATACGGGATGAGTCCTATTAATGCGAAAGCTAAATTGAACGACCAAGGCAGGACGAAGTATGCGATAATAACCAGACCAATTGAAACCGTAATTGAACCCCACATCTCGATTGGGTTGCGGTATTGTCCGATTAGACCTATCATCAATCCAATCAATGTTATAGACGCTATTACAGAAATGGCAATCATATCGAGGGGAGGAGTGATTCCCCAAAAGGAAAGCAGTTGTAGCACCGCTGCTAGTGAGATCAAGAGATTGAAACTGATGAGATACTTGTCCTCTTTCATTGCAGCCATAGATGAGGGTTTTCCTGCTACAATAATTTTGCGAAAAATGAATTCAGCTTTAAGACATGCTCCTATCTACTCGCCGCGATTGGCTATTCATCCTGTTCTCTTGGCGTGCCCAGATACCTCGGAGTATTCTCCAGATACTCTTTGTATGGAGCACCGTATTTACTGGTCAAGAATTCTTCCTCCTGCAGGACTGTCCAGTGAAGGTAGCCGATAGTATAGAGAAAATACATCAGGAATAAGAAACTCCAGATTGAGTCAGACAAGCCTATTAGAGTCAGACCAAGGAAGAAGATGGTCCACCCAACGTAAATTGGATTCCTTGAATAGTGATGAATCCTGGTTGTAGTAAGACCGGGACTATTGGCAAAAGAATACAAAGCCAATATCCCTATTGCCATTCCTATGATTGCGATAAGTAGACCAAAGAAGAAAAGGTACCCGAAAACTATAGGGACGAAGATGCTGAGTATGAATCCTCCGAAAATCCAGGCTAATGCAGGAATGAAGACCCTCTTCTGATACATGAATTCAGGATCATCAAAAGGTTTGCCTCGTTTTCTATTCGCCCATTCCTGAATAGCATAAGCAATCGCATAACCACCAATATAGAAAATCCAGAGGTTGAGGAAATCGGCCAATTGAAATCATCCCTAGAATAAAATTGGAGCCGGCTCTGGGATTTGCACCCAGGTAAAACAGATCTGCAATCTGTCGCGTAGCTGCTCCGCCAAACCGGCTCGGGTGCAAGAAGATGCCTCGGACTAGTTTTAAGGATGTCGGCAAAATTGGCAGCTATTTGCTTGAATGTTGCATGTTTCGGCTTCTCTTCCAAAAGACTACCACACCGGCTATCATTACTGTAACAATGACACCTCCAGCCACGACAAGTGGCTCTATCAGACCTTGTTCATTATAGGTTATGTTCTCAAGATTGAAGATA
>JBHLQS010000113.1:0-8900 GCA_048883405.1 Candidatus Thorarchaeota archaeon | reverse complement strand
ATGATTTTCAAGAGATTCACCGGTGCCCGCTCGGAACGGCGATGCACAAAAGCGTTTGGGATGGTGTGGAGGACCTAAGAAACCTGCGCGGTGAAGGCATCAAGTACATTTTGAAGCAGCATAGTGATTGTCATCGGACCGACTCCTCCAGGCACTGGTGTGATGCAGAGTGCCTTCTCCTTCACCTTCTCGAAATCGACATCGCCATGCGGAGTTGAAACATCTATCACCACAGCGTCCTCCTTGACCATATCGGACGTTATGAAGAATGGATCATCCTCTGACTCCCTGCGTCCAATTGCACTCACAAGAACATCAGCCTGGAGCGTAAAGCTCGGAAGGTCAGCAGTTCGGGAATGACACACTGTCACAGTTGCGTTCCGATTCAATAGCAGGAATATGAGAGGCTTGCCCACAATTGTTGACCTATTGACAATCACTACATGCTTTCCAGACAGGTCACCCCATCCAATATGATCCAACATAGTGACAATCCCATGAGGTGTTGCAGAACTAAGCTTCTCTTCACCATAGAATAGTCTGTAGATGTTCTGTGGAGAGAATCCATCTACATCCTTCAAGGGCTCAATGGCTCCAATGATTGCCTTCTCGTCAATATGCTTTGGCAAAGGCAACTGGACCAGGATGCCATGAACCCTGGCATCATTATTGAGTTTCTTGATGAGAGCCAAGAGCTCCTCCTGAGTGGTACTCTCAGGCAAGTCATGATGATCTGACAATATCCCTGCCTTGTTTGATGCTTTGTGTTTCATGCGAACATACATCTGGGAACCCGGATCTTCTCCCACAATGACTGTTACAAGCTTGGGTGCAATGTCATGCTTGGCCGTGAGAGCCTCAACCTCGGCTTTGATTTTCTTCCGAATCCTCTTGGAGAGTCTTCGCCCCTTTATCACATGATCCTCACAGATTGGCTTCAGTTCGGTTTCATCTGACATATTTCTTCACCCCGCTAAAAAACTCCGGATATGTTTCCGTCCTCATCGACGTCCATGCCGATTGCTGCAGGTTCTTCGGGCAAGCCGGGCATTAAGCGGATATCACCCATGTAGATAACTACAAATCCTGCGCCTCTACTCACATCAGCACCAACCACCTCAACAATAAAGCCCGAAGGTCTGCCTCTCAAGCTCTTCGAGTCTGACAGGCTGAACTGAGTCTTTGCAACACAGATTGGAAGATTACCATATCCACGCTTCTCGAGTGAGCGAATTCTTCCGCGAGCTCCTGCTGTATATTCTACATCATCAGCTCCGTAGATCTTCTGTGCAACTTTCAATATCTTGGTCTTGATTGGATCCTCGAGATCATACGTGTAGGTGATACTACTGGTTGGATTCTCTTTGATTGTTTGGATTACTGCTTCAGCAAGGGACCTACCTCCCTCACTTCCCTTGGCAAAGACCTCTGAGATTTCCATCTTCCAACTCCGCTCCTTGCAGAATTTGCGCAGAAGCTCAATCTCCTCTTCGGTGTCATCCGGGAATCTGTTCAGTGCAATAACTGCAGAGACTCCAAAGCCGCTGATGTTCTCCATATGCTTCTCAAGATTTGGTAAGCCTTTCTCAAGGTTGTCTTTTCCGTGATACTTGAGTGCACGGATTGTTGTTATTAGCACGCATGCATCGACATCGAACTCACCTGAGCGTGTCACGATGTTAAAGAATTTCTCAGCTCCCAAGTCTGCACCAAATCCGGCCTCAATCACAACATAGTCAAAGAGCCGCAAAGCCATGTCGGTGGCGATGATTGAGCTGGTTCCATGAGCGATGTTTGCAAAAGGTCCAGTATGAATGAATGCAGGAGTGCCTTCGATTGTTTGCACCAAGTTCGGTTTGAGAGCATCACGAAGCAGAACTGTCATCGCGCCCTCGACCTTCACATCCCTTGCAAACATCTCCTTAAGCTGCTCTGATCTTGCGATGAGAATGTTTCCAAGCCGTTCCTTCAAGTCCTTGTAGTCTTTGGAAAGACCTAGAATAGCCATCACCTCTGATGCTGCAGTGATTACAAATGCATCCTCCCTCGGAAATCCATCGAATCTGCCACCGAGCCCTACAATCACCTTTCTCAGAGCGCGGTCATTCATGTCTAGATTCCGTGGCCAGTAGGTGCGTCTCACATCAATCTCTGGTTGGTGGTCATGGTGTATGTAGTTGTCTATCATTGCGGAGAGAAGATTGCCCGCTGCGGAAACTGCAGGAAAGTCACCTGTAAACATCAGATTGATCTGCTCGAATGGTAACACTCTCGACTTGCCGCCTCCTGCAGCACCGCCCTTCACTCCGAACACTGGTCCAAGAGAGGGTTCTCTCAGAGTGACAACGGCACTATGCCCCAAAGCATTTAGGGCCATTGACAGGCCTATTGAGTTCGTTGTCTTTCCTTCTCCAGCCGGTGTTGGATTGGTTGCAGTAACAAGAATCAGCTTGCCTTTTCTCTCGCCCAGATTCTTCTTGATTTTCAGGTCGATCTTTGCCATATAATTCCCATACTGCTCCAAGTACTCTTCTGGAATACCTGCCCGTTTAGCAATCTCGGATATGTGAATCATCTTCATGCACCTATCAACTGCATTCCTACGGTGATTCACCCAAATGTCCTCACTGATAAACCAAACTCTATGACAGATTCTGAGTAGAAGAAGCAGATGCGTTTTTCATCCTAAGGCCAAAAGGACATAAGACGGGGTTTACTCCCATCTCTGTTGGCTGATAATCATGGATAGAATGCCCTTGGAAGCAGAACCTGAAGCATTGCCGGATTCAATTGATGTAGAGAAGCATGTGATT
Organism: Candidatus Thorarchaeota archaeon; assembly: GCA_048883405.1. GTDB lineage: Archaea > Asgardarchaeota > Thorarchaeia > Thorarchaeales > Thorarchaeaceae > SMTZ1-83. The sequence goes on along the minus strand of JBHLQS010000113.1, from coordinate 6,087 downwards.
TGCACCTACTATACAAGATTGCCCCCATTTCTGGATGTTAGAGAATTGGCTAGAGGGGCGGCTGTGGAACAGAGCACTGGTACTTGGACGCTTGTTCCAGGAGAAACTCCTGCAGTGAGAAAGAGACATGTGGCCAAAGTCATTGGCATCTATGAAACTCCGCAATACGAGTTTAGCCTCCCAAGTGATCTAGATAGGCGGCACTACATCATTCAGATAGCGTTTCCATGGGAAAACTTTGGTCAGCAGATACCTATGCTGCTCTCCACTGTGATAGGAAACATCTCCTTAGGACCCATTAAGTGTCTGGACATGAGGTTCCCAAAGAGCTGGCTAAAGGGATTCAAGGGCCCAAAGTTCGGAATTAAGGGGCTGAGGAAACTCCTCGGAATCAAGAGACGGCCATTTGTCAACAACATGATCAAGCCTTGTGTGTACACATCTGCAAAGATGGGCGCAGACCTCTGCTATCAAGCAGCAGTTGGAGGCGCAGACATAATCAAGGATGATGAGCTTCTTGCAGATGCAGGCTTCAATACACTGGAAGAGAGAATCCCCCTCTTCATGGACGCCATCGACCGCGCAGACTCCGAAAAGGGGGAGAAGACCCTTCTCACAATCAATATCACTGACAGTGTACCAAAACTGTTTGAGAATGCCGAGAGAGCTATAGAGCTCGGTACTAACGGTCTCATGATCAACTTCCTAGCTGTAGGCTATTCGGCATTTCGTCATGTTTGTGAAGACCCATCAATCAATGTTCCGGTCCTGGCTCACATGGATATCACAGGCGCCATGTCTTATGCCCCAAACATTGGCATTGGAACGAATATTGTGATTGGAAAGCTCCCTCGTATCTGTGGGTCTGACATAACAGTATTCCCTGCGCCCTACGGAAAGGCACCGATGCTCAAGGAGAGATTCCTGAGAATGGCATACGAAATGGTGATGCCATTACATCACATTGAACAGACGGCTCCAATGCCGAGCGGCGGAATAAGTCCGGGTCACGTCGACGAAGTAATAGATGACTTGGGTCCCGACATAGTTATCGGCACAGGTGCTGGCATTCACGCACATCCAGATGGGCCAACTGCCGGCGCCAAAGCTTTCAGGCAGGCCATTGATGCAAAGATGAACGGCATTTCGTTGAAGAAAGCAGCTGCAGAGCACGAAGAGCTCAAGAAAGCTATGGATGCATGGGGCTCTGGTAAGACAGGATTCGACCTATAGACTTTGAAGGACCAGAATGAATGCTGAAAGAGATGGCATGCTAATGGTTGACCTCTCCGAACCAATCGATATTGCAGGGATACAGGTGAAGAATCGCTTTGTACTACCTCCTATGGTGAGAAATCTCTGTACCGAGGATGGCAGAATCACTGATGAATTAGTTGAGCATTATGAGGCCATAAGCAGAGGCGGAATGGGGCTCATTATAGTCGAGGCCGCAGCGATAACATGGGAACACCGAATACTTAGCAAGAATGTGGGCATATATGATGACAGACTCATTCCGGGACTAAGTAGGCTCGCTGACAGCATCAAAGCGTACGGGGCACGAGCATTCATTCAGATAAATCACTCAGGTCCAAAAGCTCATTTTCAAAAGCGATTCGTTGGACCATCGAATATAGCAGTCATAAAGAACAAGATTCCCGAGCCGTTATCAGTTGACGAGATTGAGGACATAAGGGAGATGTTCGTCGATGCGGCTAGAAGGGCACAGACTGCAGGCTTTGATGGAGTAGAGGTCCATGGAGCGCACTTCTATCTGCTTAGCGCGTTCCTCTCATCCTACACAAATCGAAGAGATGATGAATATGGGGGCTCGACAAGGAACAAGGCTAAGTTCACTGTTGATGTCATTCAAAGGATTCGGGAAGAACTAGGCGACTATCCAGTCATTCTGCGGATAAATGGAATCGAGAATGTAGTTGATGGGATCACTCTTGATGAGGGGATACAAATCTCGAAGATTGCTGAGAAGGCAGGAATTGATGCACTGCATGTTTCTTGTGTTGTGGATGAAACCTATAATCCCGGAATACCCCCAATATTCAATGAAGAAACAATGCCAGAATTTCTGAGGGGGTATCCCTATGACTGCTGTATTCCTGTTGCACGAGAGATCAAGCCCCATGTAGGAGTACCAGTGATAGGAGTGGGCATGGTGAGAAACCCTCAGTTCGCTCGGAGAGTCATGATGGAGGACAATTGTGACCTGCTGGGCGTAGGTCGTGCCATTTTGGCAGACCCTGAATTTGTTAACAAGACACTTGGGGGGCGTGACAACGAGGTAATACCTTGGGTGGATGCTGAATAGAGCGCAGTCGGGCATTCTTATTAGCTCAGGATTCCCAGTGAAGGGCATGAGTCTTGAGGAGTTATTGAACGAGGATGTAATTGAATGGCTCTTGGAGGAGGAGAATCCAAGCGTAAGATATTGGGCTCTTCAGCAGCTTCAAGACAAGGCACGGTCAGATGCTGATGTTATAGAAGCCCAAGAGAAAATCATGCAGTCAGATTGTGTGAAGACAATCATGGCTGCTCAGACCAAAGACAGCTTCTGGGAAAAATCAGACAACATGTATCTTCCCAAGTATAGAGCGGCTACGCACACTCTTCTCATTCTGGCTGAGCTGGGAGCGGCAAGAACACCAGAGATTGAAAGTGCAATAGAACATCTATTTCTCTTCCAACGTGACTCCGGACACTTTCGCACGAAAATTCCAAAGACTGCAAAATCTCAAGCCAGCATCGTTAAGGATGGTTGTTGTTTTGATGGGAACATCCTATACTATTTGTTACACTTCGGATATCTTGAGGACTCAAGGGTTCAGAAATTACTTGATTTCCAAGTGGACTACTACGATGAGATAGTTGGTGGGTGGAAGTGTAGGGCGTACCCTATTGACCCATCCAAAGTGTTCCCCGCAAACTGCTTCATGGGACGAGTAAAGATGCTTAGAGGACTCGCATCAATTCCGCCGGCCTCCAGGTCAAATTCAATTGGATCTATCATAGACCGCGAAATCGAAGTCATACTTGAAAATGGAATCTACAAGTACCTCAAGAACTCTGATGGAAGCAGAAAGGAGAAAGCAGGTTGGAAACGCTTCGGATTTCCTTTGTTCTATCAATCTGATCTCTTGGAAGTTCTTGATACACTTACTACCTTAAGGTTCAGAGACGAGAGGATGCAGGAGGCCATTGACCTTGTCATCACGAGTAGAGGAAAGGATGGAAAGTGGCTACTCAAGAACAGCTACAATGGGAAGATGCTGTGCGATATTGATGTCAAGGGACAGTCCTCCAAATGGATAACCCTTCGCGCTCTTAGAGTACTTCGTCGATTCCTCAATTCCTAGTTTAGGCTCAGAATATGAGGGGGCAGTTGATGCCCCAAGCCTATTCTACCACCACTCTTGGTCCTGTCGTCCAATTCGGGATGCAAGATCTTTGTAGAGGACTGCTTGGAATACACTAGATAGTGCACCAATAAACAGCATTGAGATTAGAGAGGTAACTATCGTAGAACCTTCAGAGGGAACGAATACGAGTCCCATGGAGAATACCACGAAAACCGCACCAATTAGAACTATCACGATACTGAGAAGCATGCCCGCGCCAAGCACATGCCAGAAGTTGCCCCCAGTCAACTTCCATGACCTCTTTATCGAATCGATTGCTGAAAGATCTTCGGCAATCACAACTCCAGTTGTAACTGAGAGGCGTATCGATATGAAGAAGATTAGGACTAGGCATACGAGGAGTATTGGAAGCAGAGCTGCAAAATAAGAAAGAAAGGGATATGGATTAAGAGGATCAAACTCTACTGTTGAGCCAAACAAGAGGACTATGACAGGAGAGATTATGGCAAACATAACTAATGAAAGGATGAGCTGTGCTATAATGAGAGTTGGTGCGCGCCCTAGTGCATGGGAGAGACTCTCCCCGATTTCCCCAGCATCCGGGTTGCCGTAGTTATCAAGAGCGTACTTAACCCCAGCCCCATTGACTATTGCTAACACGATTGTGTTAATAATCCCAATCATGAAAATATACGCAATGGCGAGTCCAGTAGGTCCTAGAAATCCAAGGTAACTCAGCAACAGCGAAATAGGGTCGGCTCCTGTGACACCAGGATAGAGTGTGTAGCCGTCTACTCCAAATAACGCAAGAAAGAGAGCCAATCCTGCGACTCCTAATACGAAACTGGGAAGCCCTACCAGTATTATGTAAGCGCCAATTCGCCTTATGTAGACGCTGATTGTCCTCGAAACAAGCTCACCCGCACCAACCTCGAAATTTGCAGCGGGTGGTCCTTGAGGCTCATCAATCCCTGGACCGGATCCAATTTCCATATCGAATACTCCTCCTTTCTCGCACACTACTCTCGACTAGGCTATTAAAACAATCGACAGGTTGAGTCACATTAGCGGCTTCTGAGTATCTAGAGTCTTTTGGATGGGATTGTTACCTTGTAATCACCTTCAATATGCTCTCGTCGGAGCTCCATGATTCCAATTCCCACACCATAGCAAAAGACAGTAGGCTCTGGATTAATCTTTATGGATAATGCCTTCTTGAGAATCTCAGGGTCAATTCCCTGATTCATCCTCAGTATCCGCTTCTGATTAAACGCCCATTGGGCATCTGGGTTATCTAGAGGCACCAGCTCAGCAGTTCCTCTGAACATCACGTAGCTTGCTGGTGCAAAGCGGATATAGTAGTGGGGAAAGGTCACGACCAATGAAACATTGGGATTCCGTCTTATGTGCCGGACTTTGGCAGAGCTATCTGAGGTGACTACAAATAGGGCGAATTTCGATTCGGGCGGTGATACTCCATACAGGATTCCAGTGGAATGTGGTCGCCCATTTTCATCTACTGCGGTAAGAACTCCGAACGTCTTCTTTCTGACCTCTCTTTCAATGAAATCAAAGGAGAAATCCCTCTTAGGCACTATTTCCCGCTCCTGTTCAGTCGCTTGTACATCTTCACGTTATTCTTGTAAATATTAAGAAACTCCTTGAACAACTCATCGTAGAGTGCCCGATTCTCAGGATTCGGGGTGAACTCTTTCTCAATCTGGATAAGACTGGGAATCTCGTCAAACGAACATAATCCAAGACCCACGGCTCCTATGAGTGCAGCGCCTCTTGCATTGGCATAGATTGGATCCTTGACTCTGCGAATAGTGCGATTTAGAACATCGGCATAAATCTGGCACCATATGTCAGATTGTGCACCCCCACCAATAATGTTGAGCGGATCCATCTTTCGCTTTATGAACTTCTCAACCAATTCCATTAGCCATCTGCTATTGTAAGCTACTCCTTCGAAGACTGCACGAATGAACTCACCGCGCTTTACTGGCAAAGAGATGTTATGGAATCCGCCCCTTAAGGTATGATCCTCAACAGGGGTGCGTTCGCCGTAGAGCCAGGGAGTGAAAATCATCTTGTTGCTGCCAGCAGGTACATCTTCAACAATACTATCAAACTCCTGATACACCTCTTGCTTGCCAAACTTCTCAGGGTCATCCAGATGCAGCAGATTGTCCCTAAGAAATGTGAGGCAGGCACCAGCGCTCTCTTGCTCATTTGCAACAAAGTATCTTCCTGGAATAGGAGATGGTAGGGAGGCCATATTGTGGGAGATGTCTGTCTTCTTGAAAGGCACGTGGCAGATGACCCAGCTGCTAGTCCCAATGTATATGTGGCCTTCAAAATCTCGAACTGCACCGGAACCGATAATGGCTGAATGAAGATCGGGGGATCCCATCACCACCTTTGTGTCTGGCAATAAGCCAATTTCGCTAGCTACCTCTTCATGGACATCTCCGAGTATGTCAATGGAACTCATCAATCGAGGTAGCTTCTCTGGGTCAACTCCAATTTTCTTTATCAGCCCTGCATCATAGCGGACATTCCAGATGTCACGTGTGTCTGTCACCCAGTGGAGCATGATGGAGTCATATGATGATGCAAACTTGCCAGTGAGCTTCAGATTGAGATAGTCCTTGCATTCTAGGAATTTGTGAGTCTTTTCATAGATATCAGGATGCTCATTCTTTAGGTA
>JBHLQS010000112.1:0-8948 GCA_048883405.1 Candidatus Thorarchaeota archaeon | reverse complement strand
CTAATGACCTGTCCAGAATATGATGCAGCTGAAGGCAAATGCGGGGTAGATGGCTTCAAATTCTATAAAGGAATGCAGAAGCCCTGTGAAACACCGGGAATCAACAAGGAAAAATGTCCTAGATTCGCGATGACCTAGCTGAACTCATCTCAAAACCCCATCGGGGCTGAGCCCGACATGGGAGTCAGGCGTCAGTCCTACCATCCTATTTCTGTAGTTTCTATCTGATTCTGAAAGGGTATCCCTATCTAGTGAGCTACGAGTCTGTCCGAGGATTTGTTAAAAGCGAGTATAGGAAGGGCTGTTTGGGACCAACATTACAGGAGGTTACCGGGATTCCGAAGAAACCCCTTTCAAGAAAACCATTCATGTTAATGCTTCAGGATGATTCTGGTGAAGTAACGCCTGTCAAGCTAGATGCATCACTAGTCAATAGCGATTCTGCCATCATAGTGCTTGATGAGATTAATGATACATGCTGGGTATTTGTAGGGCGCAATGTAAACATGCCCACACGAATGCACGCACTTCGAATTGGGAAGAGTGTTGCGAAGTCAGGACACAGCATAGGGATCACCAACATTGGAATGGCATCCACACATTATGTCGAGATGCTAGAGAAAGATGCTGGCGACCCTGAGGTTGCTGGAGCCATTGAAAGATTCAGAGAAGCTATCACAAGGAGATGGCAATTTGAAGACAAATTCTTGGCATTTGATCCTGGACCGGGCCCTCCGATAGCAAGTGAGGCAAGGCCAGCCAAGCCAGCGCCTATGCCCGAGCCTGAGCCTGCGCCAACTGTTCCTGAAACACCCACTATCACTGCTACAACCATCACTGAGGAGCCGGAACCTGAGCCCGAGCCTGAGCCAGTTGTTGCTCCTCCTGCAGGTGCGGCTGAGCAAAAGACTGCATACCTAATATACTCAGCAGTCCGAAACGCAGACCTAGTCTACACAGAGCGCTTTGAACGTGATGGAAAGATGGGTGTCAAAATCGAGGCCCCAGGTATTATGGTGATCGAAGCAGTCCAGGATGGAGATGACCTGCACATCGACCCAGCAGACTTTGGCGACTCAGACGAAGCATCTCAAATCAAAGCTGACTATGAATCATGGGTCGGCGACCTTTAGCTCGCCCATTCTCCAGCGGCAGACCTGGTAGGACACAAGATTCGGCGGGACCTCTTTGGAGGTCCCTCCTACAAGGTGTTTCTGTTTCATTCTATAAGCTGACGATACCAGTACTCATACTTCTTTCTGAAACCAAGGCTATCATAGAGCTGTATTGCTGATTTGTTATCCGCTTCAACTTGAAGATAGGCCACTTGTGCCCCCTTCTCCTCAGCCCATGAAACCAAGCCACGATTGATTGATTTGGCCACTCCTTTTCGCATATGCTCTTCATCTGTACGTACACTAAAGATACCAAGATGCCCTCGATGGATAACACCAATGGAGATACCTATCACTGCACCCCTTTCTCGAACAGAGGCGAACCTCTTCTCGACTGGCATTCGCTCAAAGATTCCTTTCCGAACTCTCAGGACTTCTGCTGAATGGCCGCTAATACGGGAGTAGGAGGAGAACCACTCATCATCCGGCTCTGAGGACATCTCCACGGTATATCCGCCGCTCACGCGAAGAATGTCCTCAATCTTGCAGGTGTATAAGTATGTCTTCATCTCATAGGCAAACCCATACTTCGCAAGAACATCATCTAATCCGCCGGGTACGCTGGCTTTGGTCACCTGGAATCTCGGAATCAAATTTCGATTTCTATAGAAGCTTACTGCTTTCTCTATAGCCTCATCTAAGGGCAAACCAGGATCACCGTAGGGAAAGACGCTATTGGCTCTTCTAGTCACACCAGCATCTGCTCGCATCATCCAGTCCCCCAGAGGAACAATCTCCCGGGCGGGCCATGAATGAAATGCAATGATTTCGAGTTTCCTGATTTCTTCAAGTTCTTCAGAAACGGTCAATATAAACAACGCTCCATGCGCACCTGGTGTGAAGCGCCCATCCACTACATTGATTTAATGGCGCACCGATGAAGGTATCGTATGGGTTGTTGATAAAATAATGGGAAGACTGAGGTGGAATCCATTTCTGGGAGAATGGGTCATAGTCACACCCAAGAGAGCGACAAGACCATTTCAGGAAGAAGACCAAGTGTGTCCATTCTGTCCCGGGGGTGCTGAAACAAAAGGTGACTGGCAAGTTCTTACACTCGACAATCTATATCCTTCTCTTAGCCCTGATTCTGGACCAATTCCTATTGATGAGAATATCGTTATGGACGCCCCTGCATACGGTTACTGCAAGATAATTCTCCTCTCTAGGGATCATAATGAGCAGATCGAAGAGATGAAGGATGAGCAGCTTGAGCTAGTCTTCAGGGAGTACCTGGATGTCTTCAAAGAACTCAGCAATAAGAAAGGCATTGAATATGTGGTGCAGTTTGAGAATAGAGGGAGGGCAATTGGAGTGAGTCTGGACCACCCCCATGCTCAGGTCTACGCACTGCCATTCCTACCTCCAAGATTGGCCAAGGAACTAGAAGAGTCGAGGAAGTTCTGGGAGAAGGAAGAGACTTGCCTCGTGTGCAAAATGCTTGAGAACGAACTGAAGTCCTTGGAGTCACGCGTGATCACTGAAACAGATAACTTTGTTTCACTGGTTCCGTTTTCAGCCAGACTTCCATATGAGGTTCATATCTATCCAAGAAAGCATGTGCCAAGTCTGAAGGAACTAGAGAACAACCTGCTTGAGTTTGGCCAAGTCATCCAAGACGTTGTGCGAAGATATTCCAAGGTCTTTGAGGAGTTAGCGTATGTGATGGTGTTTCATCCTCGCCCAAATACTGGAGAACACCCACATTGGCATTTCCATGTGGAGTTCTATCCTCCTTGGAGGGATCGAACAAGGCTGAAGTATCTGGCAGGGATTGAGATTGGGGCAGGCACCTATACAAATGACTCAATTCCAGAAGAAATTGCAGAGGAACTGAGAGAGGCTCTTTAGATGGATATTCCAGAGAAGATGCATGAGAGAGCGCAGAACCTCAAGGAGGATGATAATGAGGTTTGGTTCGCTAGAGCTCCTGGAAGAGTCGAGGTGCTGGGCAATCACACTGATTACAACAGTGGCTTGGTGATGGCCGCTACAATCGACCGGTTCGTTTGGGCGGCGGGGATTGCCTCTGACGAGGTTGACGTCTATTCTTTGGACTATGATGAGAGGACTTCCTTCTCACCCAAAGGCCTTCGGTCGAACAATGAGATTGAATGGGATAGCTATGTAAGAGGGGTTTATTGGGCTTTTGAGAGAAGAAGGCACCCTGTGAAGGGGTTGACTGGCATGATTCACGGAAACGTCCCAATAGGATCAGGACTTAGCTCCTCAGCCGCACTGGAGGTAGCCCTGGTGAACGCAATCGCTGCTGTCAGTGGAGTGCATCTGAACCCTAAAGCTGCAGCCATGATTGCCTTTGAGGCTGAGAGACTCTTCTGTGGCATTTCATGCGGTGTAATGGACCAATTCACCTCACAACTCGGAAAGCCCAATTCGGTATTGGTTATCAAGTGTGGCAATCTTCAGACAAAGAGTATCCAGATGAGTTCAAAACTCAAGATGGTCATCATCGACTCTAAAGTGTCAAGACTGGCAGGAGATGTGCTGAACGATAGACGAACCGAATGCTTGGCTGCATTGAAGCAGCTCAATGAGAGCGGCATGAATCTGCAGAGTCTAAGCGAGATAGGACCAGATCAGCTGGATGTTGTAGATGACATTCTAGAGGATAGATTGGCTCGACGCGTTCGGCATGTTGTATCTGAGAATGCACGCGTAAGAGAGGGAATCGATGCGCTCGAGAAGGCGGACCTACGCCGATTCGGATCTCTCCTCTATGAATCGCATGTCAGCTCGAAGGAGCTCTACGAGGTGTCACATCCTAGACTCGACCTCTTGGTTGACATAGCTCGGGGTCATAAGGGTGTGTATGGAAGTAGGATGACTGGAGCAGGACTTGGAGGGGCCACTCTGAGTGTCGTGGCTGATGAATATGTAGAGGGGTTCATAGAGGAAGTCACTGAGGCATATGAATCTCAGACAGGTGAAATCCCAGATGCCTATGTTTCTGAAATTCCAGGCGGCGTTCTGGTGGAAAGATTAGACTAAAACAACACCCATACGAGTCATTCATATTGGGGATGATGATGAGTCGGAGCAGTCGACTGACGGTGATTCATCATGGAATCGGACAAGGCTGAGGCGATTCTAATAAGCGAAACCCACTGGGACAGAGCCTGGTATAGGACTTTTCAGCAATTCAGACTTAGACTTGTGAATCTTGTTAACGAACTCTTGGACATTCTGGATAGAGACCCTGAGTTTAAGACATTCACGTTTGACGGCCAAACGGTCGTGATAGAAGACTATCTAGAGATGGTGCCTCATCAGCGAGAGAGATTCACAAGATATGTGAAAGACGGGCGTATCGATATTGGACCGTGGTATGTCCTGCCTGACTTGTTTCTTGTTTCAGGAGAAGCCCTTATCCGGAATCTTCTGATGGGACGTAGAATCGGCAATGAGTTCGGCGGAGTCATAGATGTTGGATATATCCCAGATCCGTTTGGTCACGTAAGTCAGATTCCAATGATATTGTCGCAGTTCAACTATAATTCTGCGATTTTCGCCCGCGGAACGGGCAATGAGATAAATGATCTCGGTGCGGAGTTCATCTGGGAAGCTTCAGATGGCAGCGAAGTCTTGACTCACTGGCTGCCCTATTCATATGGAAATGCAGCCAGATTACCAGAGGATATTGGCGATGCACTAGACATGCTTGATGATGTCGTTCAAAAGCTCAAACCATGGTCACGAATAGGCACCGTTCTCTTGATGAATGGCTCAGATCACGTTTTACCTCAACCCCAGGTGCCGGAAGTGATTCGAATCTACAACGAGAAGTACGATGACAAGATTAGCTTCGGTTCGCTTCCCATGTTTATTGAAAGGATAAAGAAGAAGAGAGATAGCCTCAAACGATTTCGCGGCGAGTTTCGAAGATCCAAATATGAGAATCTGCTTTCAGGAGTCTATTCAACCAGAATATACCTCAAACAGATGAACGAGTACATTCAGAGGTTGCTCGAGAGGACTATTGAACCGTGGTGTTCAGTTGCCTATGTATTAGGTTCACCATATCCTAGAGACCAAATTATATTGGCCTGGAAATATCTTCTGAAAAATCATCCACATGACGATATTTGTGGGTGTAGTATCGACGAGGTACATGATGACATGGTGCAGAGATTCAGATGGGTGGATGAGATTGCGGGAGCATTGGCAGATGATGCATTAGATACTATCGTGAAAGCACATGAGATGGAGTCCACAGGAATAGTCGTGGTCAATCCTTCTCCGAGAGCACGAAGTGATATTGTCATAATGGAGCTGCCAGCATCAGACTTCAGATACACACGACTTGCAGATATCCAGCTTATTGATGAGGATTTTGAGCCTGAAACTACGTTGGAAGCAGCAAAGAATGAATCTCACATCAACTTCGTGAAGCAATATGGTTTCGATCCATCACCCTCTCAAACGAGAGAGATCAAAATTGGTGAAGAAGTGATTACTGAGTTCGAGTTTGACTTCAGCGCACTAGCCTCCATGTTCCCTCAGTTCCTCGAGTTCCTAACACATGTTTCCACAGCCTACCGAATCAGAGTGAATTCTGCGAACAGGATTGTTGAAGTCTGGGCTAGGAAGGCATATGCAGGTAATGAAATGAAAGGAATTCCCGCACTCAAGAACGAGAAAGGGCATGCAATTCCGATACAGCTCCTCAGCCATGAAACTCGAAAGGATGAGGATGCTAGGCTCATTGCAGATAGGGAGGAGTTCCTGACTATTGCTATGCAGGTTCCAGCAATTGATGGTTTGGGAGCGCTTCGTCTGGATTTGACCAACTCTGATGAAGAGGCTGCTCCAGATGTTGAGGGGGCTGTGAGCTGCACGGAGAATACAATGGAAAACAATCTCATTAAAGTGACAGCTTCATCCAATGGCACAATCCAGCTGACTGACAAGAGGAATGGAGAGGAGTATAAGGGACTCTTAGAATGGGAAGACTCTGGAGATGTTGGCGATGAATACGACTTTAATCCAATAAAGCCAGACTCATCCATCCGTTCCAGCAACATGAAGTTCGATGTTGAGGTTGTTCAGACTGGTCCATTGGTGGGCTCTTTCTTGATATCAGGAACCCTCGAGCTACCGATAGGTGCGATGCAGGAACGTAACGGACGTGCCGAGGAAACAGTCCTCTGTGACTTTACCACGGAGGTCACAGTGCACGCAAATAGTCCTACTCTGCAAATAGTCACTGAGTTCATGAATCAGGCTGAAGACCATAGACTGAGGGTTCTCTTCCCCAGTGGTACGAATGCGAAGACGGTGCTCGCTGACAGCGCCTTTGACATCATAGAAAGGCCAATCCGACCGTTAGATGACGACTCTGATTGGAAGCAGCCTGTGGCGCCAACCTATCCATTGCGAAGATTTGTATCTATGAGCTCTGATACTCGAGGGCTCACAATCACGACCAGAGGATTTCTTGAATTTGAGATCCTAGAGGAACAGGGAGGCACAATTGCTCTCACCACTCTGAGGTCCGTTGGATGGCTATCAAAAGGGAATCTGACTACTCGAAGAGATGCGGCAGGGCCAATATTGGAAACCCCCGGAGGACAATGCCTGGGCCTTCAGATATTCGAGTATGCCATCACTCCACATGTCGGAGATCAGCACGAGGAAATCCTTTCCAGTTCTGAAGCGTTCCTTCTTCCTATGACCGCCGTACTCACTCCCGGGAAAGAAGGCGCAAAAGGAGCTCGCAGCGCTAGCTACCTGAACATAGAACCACAGTGCATTGAGTTGTCAGCATTCAAGCAGTGTGAAGAGAGAGAACAGCTGGCTGTCAGACTGTGGAATTCATCCGATGAAGAGAAGGAATGCAGGCTCAACCTTGGATTTGACATCAGGAAAGCGACACCTGCAAGAGCTGATGAAACACCGATTGAGGGGGATGTCAATTTGGAAAAGAGCAGGATCATCACTGCCAAGATCAAACCTCGGGGCCTCTTGACTCTACTTCTCGATCTCTAAGAGCGAAGGAGTTCACCAGCAGTTTATATACAAGTCGAGGTCCCTACATCATACCCTTAAATATACTTAGATAGCTGTTAATAGTACTCTTTTACCAGCCGCACGCCACGGGGTATAGGGAATGGTTACAACCCATAGGACCGCGCATGACAGCCGCATTGAAAATCTATTCATGTCAGTCAATGTTGGGTCTATTGTGGCCATTGCCCTCTATGGAGTTTTCTTCTTTGGATATCTTCTCACTCATAGTGATCTCATGCAGCAGATAGAACAGTCACTCATTGACTGGGACTTCATCGCCCTTCAAAGCGCACTGGAAGCTGTTGCTGATGGTGTCATGGGAGTGACAGGTTGGGTGCGAGTGGCTTTTGGCCTTGGCCTGCTTCTCATGGCTTTCATGTTCATCCTGAACACTGGTGGAATCATCTTCTCGGTGTTCATCCACAAGTCATTCAGTGCTGGAGGAACTCCAACCGTTTCATGGTGGAGGCTGAGCCTCTCAAGACTATCTCTCACAGTAAGATTGCTAATCTTCATAGCCCTCTACAAGCTGAGTGGGCTGGCAGGTTTCTCTATCCTTCAAGAGTTCTTCCCGGACAGCCCAGTCCTCAATATTGGTTTCTTCATAAGCAGCGCGTTGAGTCTCGGGACATTTGTTGTCCTTGCCAGCGTGATCAAAGTAGTAGTCTATGAAGTTGGTCGCTATGAAACAATGGTCGAGGCCAATAGAATCCGAATCGCCGGCTCGCTAACAGAGTACATGACTAGATGGAGAAATGAGATGATTCTGGTCGAGGAGGCGCTTCTGTCAAGAAACGCTGGCTATGTGAGGGCGAAGCTTGAGGACGCCACAAGGGACATGAAATCAGACATTCGTTTGCTTGAGAGGTCAAAGAGTGACCTCGCACGAATCGCATCACCTAGGGGAATCATCAAGAAACTACTCATAGCATTTCTTGGCGTTGTTGTAATTCAAATCATCACTGATGTCATTCTGTACATAGGATGGGGCACCGTACTTGAGTACATACTGGGGTGGATATTATCATGAGAAAACCATTGACAGTGATTGTCACCAGTAACAAGGGCGGTAGTGGAAAGACTCCAATCTCGTTGAATCTTGCTGTTTGGGGACTATCACAAAATCCTCGATTGAAGGTCCTTGTCATTGACATTAATCACACCAATCAGGATCTATTCCAGGCGATGCAGCATCTCACTCTAGATAATGGAGGCGGCTTTGAAACCGCTTTTTCACTTGAGAAAACAGGGACTGCATACTATCTTCCACTCTCCGAGGAGCTGCATCTTGTACGTTCGCGAGCATTCCAGCCGCTGACACCTGCTCAGACTGTTGAGATGATAACCGAGTCCACTACCCAGTTTGCCTCACAGAAAGGACAGGGAGTCTTCAATCCAGACCTGATAGTCTTGGATGGTAACTACTGCTTTCCAAGCTATCGCATAAAACAGAAGATGGCTGTAGACTATCCGCCTTTTGTGTTCTTCAATATCTGGAGCATCACAAGTCCCCATGAGCTGCGGATGCCTAAGGATTACCGTGCAACAATCATGAACTACAAGGACTGGTTTGAGGCAGAGTCATGGGACAGCACGAACTTCATTCATGTGTTCACGGTTCTTGAGAAGGAGCGAAGGCTTGCCTCAGAGATGTCCAGACTCCTCAAGTTTCAGCGAGCAATCTACTCTGTCCCTGGCTCTGATGACCTTGCAGACCTCTATCGTAGGATAGCAGAGGACAAGACC
>JBHLQS010000111.1:0-9023 GCA_048883405.1 Candidatus Thorarchaeota archaeon | reverse complement strand
TACTATGCATTCGAGTATGGAATTGTATCAGCAATTATGTTCACTCAGCTGATTGCATTTGGCATGGCAATGGCATTCTCATATTACCTATCCGAAGGAAACCTTCTCGTTCCAGCAATTCTCCATGGTCTCTTTGATGCATTTGGATTTCTTACCTCTGCAGTGTCATTAGAGCTGGGAGCTACCCTCAGATATGATTTGTTTTTCCTTTCCCTAGCTATTCTTGGAATTGTAGTTTTGCAGAGAATAGGGAATTGGAGGACTGCCCAAGACAGAACCCAATTTTGATTGGAATCACAATAGGATATTCAGGTGAGATTTGCTTTTTGCTTAGATGTTTGTAATCAGAAATATGAATCAGATACAATTTCTTTGTAATGATTATGAATTCGCGCTTCATGTATATAGGAGCTGGACAAAACATGTTCACCGACCAAACTTTATTAATACGCTTACCATTCTCAGTCCCGTTAGTACCTTACGTGTGGAGTGAGGCCTTCATGTTTGATCCAGCATTTGAAGAGCTACAGGGGAAGCTTCGGCAAATCATGGAAGAGGCGACCTCACTTGCCACCGGAGTAAAAGCATGGATGCTGCTTTCAAAGGAAGGCCTACCTATTGCATCTGCTGTCCCTCAGGGACTCGAAGAAGCAGAAATCGCAGCTATGGCAGCTTCAATCTTAGGTGTGGCAGATCTTGCGGCAGAACGAATGGAGCAAGGGATTCTTGAAGAAGTCCTCCTCACGAATCAAAAAGGTCTCATGATTATGAAAAGCGCTGGAGAGAAGGCAATTCTTGTCTTAGCTGCAGCAAAGAGCATGAAAACAGGCCTTCTTGTCTATGCAGCAAAAACTGCCTGTGATAACATCGCACCTCTTCTTTAATTCTAGGTCACGCCAATGAGCCAATATGCCATCTGGAGTATGAATAGATCATTCTCTTCAGATTGATAGTATCCTTCTACTCCCCAGTTGTCAAACAAGAAGTTGGTTCCTGAAACAATCATTCTAGCATTGTCAGACTCTTCTAAGACAGCCATGACTGTTCGGTTCTCAGTCTGGAGTACACCTTCACCGTCAAAGTATGTAATCTCGACCTGCGCCAGACAAGATGCGTTTCCGGTGAAATTGACCGAGCATCCAACAAAATCAAACGACTCGATTCCTTCGGTCGTGGTGTGGTTCATGAGATCTGTGACTAGAAGAGTGGATGAGATTCCGTTAACCTCAATTTCCGTTTCTGGAATTTGGTCATAGTTAAGAGAAAAGCCAAAGAGTAGAAGTAATTCATTAGTTGAATTTAGATCGAGACTTCTATTCCCCATTCCAGCCACTAGAATGCTCCCTCCGGAATCCCAATACGCGAGATATGCATTTTTCTCAGCCTGAGAGTAGCTGTATATGCTCGCCATCTGAACCCCCCCATTTCTATAGACAGAGCCCCACGCACACGGATCCAAAATGAAAATCGCATCATAACGACCAAGGTTCTCCTGCGTTATTTGAGAAACGTACCTGAGTTCCTCGATGGCAATTCCAGCGCTTGTTAGCAGTGAATACATTTCGCGGAACCGGCCGTAGATCGAGTCCATTACCCATGGAGAATGACTGATATCAAACGCAACTCTGGCAAGAGGTTGTGCGGCATCAAAGATCATGTCAGCTCGAAGAAGTCCATAGTCAGACGAGGAAAGGGTTACAGTCAAATTCAAGCTATCTTGCGACTCATTTGTCTGGATGTCAATCGAGATTTGAAAGGACCCAGTTTGATTGAGCTGGAACATCGTTGGTCCATGAACCCAAGCTGCGGCAGATCCCGCATAGGATACTGCGAATGAGGCGTTCCTGCTACAGAAAACGGAGTATGTAATGATCGTGGATGAGTTAACAAACCATCGCTCAAAACTATATGGTCCGGTCCTGGGAGTCAAAGCAGCGATAAGAGGAAGCTCGTTCTTCTTGTTGACATTAGAAATATAGCTTATGGCACCCCCTGTATCCAGAAGACCCGCTCCAACTTCCCATGATTCAGATGATAGATGTATTGCACTTGAAATCAAAGCTGCTTTTATCATCCCAGGAGTCCATGACCAACCATTATCCTGGCAATACTCGATTATTCTTGCAGCAGCGGACGCCACTTGGGGAGCCGCGAAACTAGTGCCAAAGACACCACCAGCTCCATTAGAGGAATAGAATCCATTTGCCACGATATCAGGTTTCACGGTCCTGTTTCTCAGCGGCCCTCGTGCAGAGAAATCATAGGGGTTGCCAGAACCATCAATTGCACCAACAGCAATGACTTCAGGATAGACAGCAGGTGATTCAACCGAAGTGCCAGCAATTCCTCCTTGTCCACTATTTCCTGCAGCCGCAACAATTGTAACACCATAATCGTAGGCCCATTCAACCGCTTCTCGAAGTGTCCCCTGGATGAAAGGATATGTGCCAATGCTTAGATTGATTACATCACATTCTGCATCTTCAACTGCCCAATAAATAGCTGCGACAATACCTTCCACAGTTGCAGTATTGTTACTTGTTACAACTTTCGCGTTCACTATTGCCGCATTAGGTGCATCACGAGCCACTATCCTAGCGACGTATGTGCCATGGGGGATTCTGAGTGGCAGACTGTCTGTTGTTGAATTCAAATTCACTGAATAGCCGTATGACGTGTTGATAAAACTCCTCTCAAGAACCACTCTAGCGCCTAGGGAATAATCTTTGTTGATGCCTGAATCAATGACACAGACCCTAACTTGTAGCTCAGGCAATTCTGTGGATCGAGGAACCAACACTATTGCAGCAAAAGCAGCAACAAAGATGACTGAGATGACAAGAAGTGCTGTGCCTCTTCGAAAACGAGGCTCGCTGGCATGCTCCATTAGTCATCACCAATCATAATGCATGTAGGTTTTGATTTGACCACATGCTGTCGACACACCTGATAAAACCTATTGAATTCAGCAATCAGAATGTCGCACAAGCAAATCCTTATCTCAGGTCTAAACCTGACTCAACTGGTGCACACCACTTGGCTATCAATGACCCAGACGCCTTTGAAATGCAGGAATATGAAGGAATTGACATCTTCGAGCCAGGCTCAGTGATTGAGCGCGAGGTTGACTGGAACAGATTATTCCATATTCTTCTTCTGACAGGTGCCGCTTTCGGCATTACTGTAGGGCTGACGGTCATTCTAATGATACCGCTAATGGCATCGGGCCTAATTATCGTCGACCTTGTTACTGGCAGCATTTTCCTTGATCCCATAGCAGTGCTTGTCATAACCTTCGCTGAAATCGGATTCATTGTTCCGCCAATTTGGTATGTCAGAAGGAATGGGTTAAAGCTCAGCTCTCTTGGGATTAAGAACATGACATCATTGAAAGATGCCATTCTAGGACTTTCCATAGGAGCACTAATGCTTGTAGCCAATCTTCTGGTAACTTTGCTCATTGGCATCGCATTTGATTTGCCGGACACAGGTATTGGATTTTTTGAGATAAATGGCGTAATAGACGTCATCCTTTGGGTAATCCTCATGTTTGCTGTGGTTGGTTTCAGCGAAGAGCTTCTTTTCAGAGGGTTTTTGCAGAGAAGAATGGAGATGTATTTTATTCAGCGAAGGACAAATCCTGGTCTTTACGCCTTGATTATCACAAGTTTCATCTTCGCTGCGATTCACTTGGACATTTTCGGAATGCCGACCAGATTCGTGCTGGGACTCATATTGGGATATCTTGCTCAGAAACGCAATTACTCAATATTGGCTCCTACTATGGCGCATGGATTTAATAATGCTGCAGTAGTTGTCTTAGTATTTCTAGGATTCTAGCTATGCAAGACTTGTTCGCCTCGCGAAGATACCCCAAGCCAAGACAATTAGAGCTGCAGAGAAAATCAGTATTCTGACTATTTCGTTGGTGAATGAAAACAGGTCTACTCCCTTGAATGCAGTATCAATCATCATGACTCTACCAAGGTTAAGTGGAAACCATTCATCTATTATTCCAACATCTATGAATCCAGTTCCAACAATCATGGATGCAAAGAGAAGGAAAAGGAAGGACTGGTTTGCCTGCAGACGCGTCGTTACGACAGTCGAGATAAGCACTCCCAGTGCTGATCCTGACAGGGCTAATAGCCACATAACTGCATTGAGAGTAAGATAGTCAGTATTTGGAATAATGCCAAACATGCCCATCCACATTATTAACAGAAATTGAATCTGGATTAGGCCCACCGCAAAATAGGCTAGAGTCTTGGCGAGTACAGCCTCCATCTTGGTGGCGGGAGTCAGCAGCATTCGATTCAGAGGGACATCACCTACGATAGCCTGCGCGGCCGTAGCAGAGGTGGCGATGAAGACTGCGAAGACAAGCATGAAAGCACCAAATGTGGCTGCAGTGTAATTTCCTGTTGGTTCAAATTCCCGTACTGTTTCAACATTTACCTCATGCCTAATCCAACCATGGTCATATCTAAAATGAGACACCACATCGCTAAATGCGCCAAATACAGCAGACTGACTCATAATATTGGTGCTTGAGATATGAATCGAAACGAATGCAGGAATATCGCCAGTGATGTTGCCTTCAAATCCATAGGGAATCACTGCATATGCATCAACGCGATCATAGTACAACTCGGTCAGTGCCGCTTGTTCATCTGAGAATATCTCAACAATGAAATCCGGGCTATATTGTAGATACCATGTGAAGTTCCGTGAGAGATCCTCCCCCGGAAAGGTATCAGTTGGGTCTAGGTCTACTACACCAAGGATCATTGCATCCTCGCTTTTCTCTCCATATTCGGTCGACGTATAACTTACTTGACCTGTGTTTATTGCTCCGTACATCGTAAGCATGATCATCCCTGGCAATGCGAAGATGAGAAGAAGTGCAAATTTGTCATTGATAATCAGTCTAAGCTCCTTGCGGAACATGGAATATATGCGCCAGAGCTTTGTGTTCTTCTTTTTTCCCTTCTCGGTCACACGGCTCACCAGAGGCTATGGTTCATCAGAAGAATGTCACCTTTTATGCGTTTTCGGCTTGCCTTGAGGCGGCATGAGTCCAAGAACATAGGCTGACATCAACAGGTAAAGAATTGAAGGCCCATCTCGGCCCCATTCTGCTGATTTCTCAATCACTTGAGTCTTGGTCATTCTAACTCCACTGTTGTAAAGAGCGCCCAGGATATTTTGAATAACGAGATCGCCGTATGGAAAAATGGTTAGGTCACCCAATCCTGCGACTATGGCAGCTTGGATGGTCCATTCTCCGATTCCACGAATTGGACTCAGAACCTCCATTATCTCTGTAAATGTCATCATCGATAATGATTCCAAATCTAATTCACCGTGAGCAACAAGCGAAGAAACTCTATGCACATACTGCGTCCTATATCCTATTCCAAACCTCTGGAGTCCATCTACGCCGCATTCCACGATTTCCTCAGGAGTAGGAAAGGAGTACAGCTCGACACCCTCGAATACCTGTTTCCTTGACAGGCCTAGAATCATCTTCCTTGTTACGACATTGGCTGAGCGATAGGAAACCTGTTGCTGAATGATCGTCTTCACTAGTGCCTCGTGAATTGACTCTGCAATATATGGACGTATGCCCTCTACACTTGCCACAAATCGTTTCAGGTTTGGGTCGCTTTTCATCAATGACAGGGCGGAGTCCATACTCTTGTCAAGTCCGAGGATTCTCCTTGTGAGCAGTCGGACATCCTTGATGGTTGCAGACTTATCTGGAAACACGATTTCGAGTGATCCCCCGGGTCTATTCTGACTAAGAATCAGAGGAATGAGTTCCCCCCTGATTTCAAAGAAACGACCAAAGTAATCCGGACCAGTCACCTCTGGAACAGGTTGAATATCGGGATAGATCCAAGAATGAATGGATTTGAGGAGGTCATAATTGCGTGGCACTCTAAGTTCAAGAAGCAAATCCATCAACCAACCTCATCAAATCGCTCCGAACCCCTATGAAAGACTATTGCTGAAGCGTCATCATTATATCAAGATTGTGCGTGGCCCACAAGAGGCGATTGTGATAAACTCCAAGGACTTGTTGATTCGATTTCTGGGTCTGGTTTTTGCATCTGCTCTGTTGAACATAGGACTCTATGCAGTTCTGTGGGTGGCTGCTCCTCTTTTTTCGGGGGTTGTCTGTGGCTATTTCATGCTTAATCCCAGATGGGGTGCATTAGGGGGTTTCCTTGGATCAACTATTTCTATCACTCCGCTTCTCTTCTTTCTGGAATCGCTTTCCTCATCCGGGGCAGACATTCTCTCAATTTTCATAGCAGCCCTTATTCTATCTGCGATTGGTGCGTTAGGTGGATTCATTGGTGGAATGATGGGATTAAGGACTCGAAAGCAAATACAGGGCTAGGTCTATGTATCTACAATTAGACGACCGGGGGTGTAATCTGCAACCGGACCGACGGTGGTTCTACGAAGCGGATTACCAAACATGACCCATTCCGTTGCAGACAATCCATTATCCATTGTTATTTCAAATGTTTCCCCATGTCTGACGGCCGATATCTCCTTTTTCACATCCTCATCCAGGTTCTCAAAGATTGCCCTGTCAACACCTACCTTGACCTCGCCTATGAGCTCATATGTGTCCAGAAGGTCAAGAAAGCCAAACTTCCATCCATCTGCATATGCGCAGAATCTCCAATCGTCGAAGGGTTCCAAATTGTTCATCGTGTCCAATGTTGCACCAATATAGCAAGCGCCTTGATCGAGGAATGCTCTCAGAAGTGGCCCTTCCATTGCAGTATTGCATGCCTCCGAATAAATAACAGGATATCCTTCAAACTTGATAGAGGATGCTTGCTGATAATCAAGAATCACTGCATTGTGTGATGCCCACTTCTCAGGAGTGCCATGTATCCTAGAATCAAACATGCCATCTGAGAACTGAAGGATGAATTCGCTAACTGAGAGCAGTTTCTTGTCATTCTCGGAGAACTTCCTCAGAACATCTACGTCAAAGCCAAGCTGTTTTAATCCCTCCACATGCCGAGTAGACCGTCCGGGCTGGGAATCAAACACTATAGCGATGTTGCTGTCAATAATCATGGGATCCATATGATACAATATGGTTTCCGGCGGTCCGAAGATTCTACCAACTGGAGTGTCAGGAATTTCATCTCCGTCTACATCCTGAAGAAACCAATCAGTGAACCCATAGGACCCCTGATATTCGATTTGAGTCGCAGGCAACTCCTTGTTTGTTCCAATTAGCAACACTCCTGCATGCTTCCCCTCTTCAAAGCAATCTTTTACCGTTTTGTCTGTCAACACCCATGATCTGCCTGGCTCGATAACGAAGTCAGCACCTATTTCTTCTGCCTTTGCCCGATATGCATTGGCATTGTCATCGCCTACCTTCCCGCAAACGATAAGCAATTTGCTTAGTGTATCTCTTGGTGTCCTACCAACCTCAAAGACTAGGTCTTCGTCCTTTCGCTTCTTTTTTCCTATCCGACGAACCTCGTTTATTATCCCTGGACGATGACGGCGGCGGCGTGGTTCATTTAGTATTGAGTTCATCCTCACTCATTGCACTCAGATGAACATGGAGATAATACCCTTTCTACTGTATCCCCTCAGAATAATCCACTATATTCTAATACATGAATGAAGGATTGATTACACTAGCCTTAGGAGGTCAGAAAGCTCTTGGACCCGGATATCAAAGTGGTTTGCCTCGATCTTGATGGTGTTCTTTTTGATGGACCAAGTGCTGTTCAACCAATCACAAAGGAGCTCGGAATTGAAGACCAGTTCATAGCCATCTATGAAAAGCAGGGAGAAAACCGTAGGACCATGGCTGAGGCCATAAGAGAAGGAGCCAAGATATGGATAGGAGTGCCAACAGATGGTACTCTAGACCCGCTTGTCGAAAGGCTGCCACTTATGAACGGCGCTGAAGAAACTGTTGCATCATTGAAAGAGTGGGGCTATATCGTTGGATGCATATCAAGTGGTGTTAGTCAGTTCTTCATGAAGCCATTTGGGAAGAGGCTTAATCTAGATTTCGCATATTCCAATATCCTAGGAGAGAAGAATGGGAATCATGACGGTGAGGTCCATTATATCATGGAGGGGCCGCAAAAGGCTGAGAGGATATCTGAGTATCTGGAAGAAAACGGTTTTACATCCAAAAACCTTGCTAGTGTGGGCGACGGTGAAAATGATATCCCATTATTTCAGATTTCTAGCCTGAGCATTGCCTTTAATCCAATGACCGAAAATGTCACTAGAGCCGCTAGCTTGACTATCCGATCAAAGGACCTCAGGTCTATTCTTCCTCATTTCATTCCAGATGCTTAGGCAAGAATGTTCGTCAGAGTTTCCAATATGTGAGACTGATCTTCCTCAGTCACACCCGGATGGACTGGAATCTCAATATGCGTTTCACCAATAGTTTCCGCATTCTGAAATGTCATGGAAGAGTAGTCAGGATAATTGACACAGCGAGACCACCGCCAACTGAAGATATTCTGATATGTTCTCTGCTTATGACAAGGTAATGCATAGACAGTACGAGCTCCTATCTTCGCGTCGTGAAGACGTTGGAGGATTTCATCTCGAGAGAGGCTCTTTAGGAAGAAGCGAGGAGCATATACATGATAGCCAGATTTCATCCCGGGCAAGGTGATTTGCGGTTGAACTTCAGGAAAGCCCGAGAAGAACTTGTCATATCTGCCTGCCGTTTCTTGTCTCTTTCTAACTACTTCCGGCATACGTTTCAATTGTACTCTTCCTAATGCTGCTACTATATCCAGCATTCTATTGTTATATCCAACGCGATGATGATTATAGCCGCCCTCAGGACCCCGTCCATGATTCTTTATCATTAAACATCGATCCATGAGTTCCTCATCATTTGATGTAATCATGCCTCCTTCACCTGTCATCAAATTCTTTGTGGCATAGAAGGAGTATGTACCAATGTGTCCAATTGATCCCACCATTTTGCCATTCACAGT
>JBHLQS010000110.1:0-9048 GCA_048883405.1 Candidatus Thorarchaeota archaeon | reverse complement strand
CTGCCCTCGCCTAGGGCTAGCACGATAGGGAAGGACATGAAGCAGAATAGGAATGTAAGAAGCGCCGCAGCCAAGAGTGAAGCTCGAATGTGGGGTAGAATGATGTGCCTGAATTTTTGTAGAGTTGTGGCTCCAAGAATCTCTGCGGTTTCCTCAATCTCTGGATTCAACCTTTCAAGGGCTGATGAGACCATCACGATGACTAGAGGTATATTATAGAACGTATGCGCTAGGATTATTCCAACGAATCCATTTGCCAAGTTCAGAATACTATCAGAGGTTCCAGCTAGCGCCATAAGGAATGTATCTAGGATTCCAAACTCTCCAAAAACACGAAGGAAGCCCACCACCACCACAATTGGCGGCAATACGAAGGGAACAATGAGCGAAGCTCTCAGCAGAGATTTTCCTCTTATTCTCAATCTGGCTAGAAGAAATGCGCCAGGCAGTCCGATGATCACAACGAGTATCGTGCTAATTAGGGCTTGAACGACAGTGAAATTGAGGACAGACTTTGTCACTGTAGAGGAGATGGCTTCGATGAATGGTGTACCAGGGCCATAGATGAGGCCTTCAACCAGGACTGAAACGACAGGGAAGACTAGGAATGCTCCGAGAAGCACCAGCGGAGAAGCGATGGCGGCCCATCTGATAGAGGTCCTCCAATCCATGAATTCGCACCCGAACTAGGTTATTCTGATCTCGTCAAACGATTCAAGCCAGATGGTTAGATTGGCAGCAATCTCGATTCTTGGGAGGAGTTCGTTCAACAATGACACATCGCTAGGATGTAATGCATATTCAAAGGCAGGATCCAGCGTTACTCCAGTTCTCACAGGAAACATCCACTGGTTTGTGGCTATAAGGGATTGAACAGTTTCGTTCAGACAATAGTCAATGAATAGTTTCGCGAGATCGGGATTTGGCCCGTTCTTGACTAGTCCCATTCCTTCAACCTGCATCCAAGCATAATGGTCACCATCATGATAGATGGGAGCAATTCCGGTTTCTGGCTCTCCTCCATAGAAATACACAGAAAACGCACCATCTGTTCCATAGCTGTTCATGATATGCTTGCTTGGAGAATCGTACCAGACACTCCACGCTTCAGACCATCCTGGCTGCACATCAATGTATTCATTGACATCAATCCACCAGTCCGTCCAGTTTACATGCAGTAGCTTCTCGTGAACCGCAATCTCGGTTAGAAGAAAAGCGAGACCGGGGCTGCTGAAGTGGGGGTCTTCAGTAACCAGGCCGCCTGCCAAAGTCGGACTTGAGAGGTCAGCGAATGTTAGATTGTCAAGCTCTGGGAACAATTCGAGACTGCTTTTCTTGTATATCAGTGTTACAAGACCGAAATCAAACGGGACTATATAGTGGTCTGGATCGAGGGCGTTGATAAATGTCGAGTTAACAACGCCAATGTTCGTCGGTATGTAGGGAGTTAAGAGATCGGTGACACCCGATTGGAGAATCAAGATGTTGTCTATCCCTATGACGACATCAGCAACAGGATTGCTTTGCTCTGTACCCAATCTTGAAACGAGACCGTTTGCATCTGTCTGAAGCCTTTCGATTGTTACGTTGCAATCATATTGCTCTTCAAATGCACCAAATGCCCTCTCGAATATTGTGTCTGGATCATCGCCCCACTGCATGAAGCTATCGTATGCATAGACAATCAGGGTTGCTCTTTCACTTGGAGGACGGTATGAAATAATCGCTATTGAGGCGACTGCAATGACAGCTACGACTATCACTACCGCAATCACGCTCTTGGGATTTCTTCTCACAGGATACTCTGACATGGCAGACACAACCATCCTTATATCTTAGTTATACAACATAGTTATAGAACTGGATGAGATATATAGTTTACTCAGGAGTGATTATGATGCGACCCCCATGTGAACTCGTTCAGAAAGAGTATCTGCCAAATTTGAGAGCCAATCTCGCACAGAGGCTCCACGAATCAGGCCAGTCACAAATTGAAATTGCGAGAAGCATGAATATTACACAGGCAGCGGTGAGTAAATACCTAAGTCAAGGAAGCAAAAAAGGCCCGCTGCAGAAAGACGTGGACATTCTTGCAGAGAGGCTCAGTAAAATGATTCTTTCGCACACTCCTCGGCAAGATATGATGGTGAAAGAGATCTGCAAGACATGTATGTATCTTCGAATCGGGTCTACAACCTGCAAGTTGCACAGAGATTCTGTGCCTGCACTGGGTGATTTGAAATGTCAGATTTGCACTGATCTCCTTGCAGGAGAAGAAAAGGAGTTTACGGGTCGAGGAAGAACACTGAGAGACCTCCAAGACGCCCTAGCACGTATATCGAACGCCTCACGATTCTCGCTCCTAATCCCTCAGGTGAGAGCCAATCTTGTGGCATGCGGGTCTGATGCCAGAACATACATGGATGTAGCCGGAGTTCCTGGAAGAATCACTCTTGTCAACAACCGAGCAGTTGCTCTCACATCTCCACAATTTGGGGCATCGCGACATACTGCCAACCTACTACTTTGGGCACGATCTAATTGGCCATCTATTCAAGCCTGTCTTGGTCTAAGCGGAACTGAGGAGATAGTCGCGGCGGCAGAAGAAAACGGTTTCAGAATGATTAGCCTTTCAATGCCAGCCAGAGATCCTGATGCAATATCCAGTGCAGCTCAGAAAGTCGCAGGGGGCTTCAAGAAGACACTCCAATTTGTCGCGATTCATGTCCCTGGTGGCTTTGGTGTTGAGCCCATTCTCTATCTATTTGGTCCGAGCGCGATGGGCCTAGCAAATGAATCAATAGCCTTGAGCATGAAGCTGTGAGGCCCTGTCATACACATCCTTATTTCTGCTTGGAACGAGCATCAGGTGACACCGCAATCTGGGCGATCCACGATGGTCAAGATTAGAAATGGATTGATGAAAGACTGCAAAGGCCTCCTGGAAGTATATATGGGCACTCGTTGGTCCGAAGGATTCACCACGCTTGAGCAGGTGAAACTAGAACACAAGGGTGTGGCCTTCGAGAAATGGGGCTGGCTCGTGGCTGAGGTAAGAGGCAAAGTAGTCGGTGAAATCCTGTGTCGCATCGAAAGGAATCCGGTTGCTGGAAGAATCGGGATAATCAGGAACCTCGGCATTGATGTTCGGCATCAGAAGAAAGCAATTGGAACTAAACTGACTAAAGCCGCAGAAAAGGTGTTGCGCTTAAAGAAGGCTGGAAGGTTTGTTGGTACAACGACTCCAGAGGCCTACAACTATTGGATGAAAGTTGACTATCATAAGCGATACTGGCTCATGAGAATTGAAGCACCTCTCTCGAAGATACCCTCAAAGCGATCGAAGAAGTTGCATCGAGAGGTTCTCTCCAATCAAAAAGGGCTTCCTAAGAGTATGCGTTTCTCCAATATTGCTTATCCTGGAGAGCTAGCGGAAGTAGTGAGAGACATCATCACCTATGGAAAACCGGGATTGATGTTGGAATTCTACTCAGACACTGTCTTGGTGGGTGTGGGTGCTGTTGCTATGCAGGATGGCAAGACAGCGAAGTTCATAGCAGATGTAACACCCAAGGGAGATGAATTCGCTGATCTCATTGTATTGCAGACGGCAAAAGCAGCAGCTAAGTTGAAGCCCAAATCGGTCTGGACTCTTATTCCTGAGGATCGACTACCTTGGTACATGAAATTGGCCAAATGGAAGTCCGAGATGTATCGGAACTTCCCTGTTACAAAGCTGGCCTAGGTTGCCTGTTCCTCTGATTCCATTGCTAGAGGTACAGCAATGTTAGTGAAGATCAATGCGGCTCCTAATGCCCATATACTTGCCATATTGATGTGCCATATTAGAAATGGAATCGAGTTTATACCCAATGCAAAGAATAGCCCTGCAGCTACTACGACAAATAAGAGGTCTGCAATGAGCACAGCCCTAATGGACCCTCCGGCTCTCCTTCTCCGAAGTGGGAAGCCGAATGCAATAGCAAGAATAACGATAACGCTCACGATCTCTTCAGGCTTGAAGTTTGCGAAACCATAGTGCTCTTCGCTGATTCCTTCAATCCCTTCATCTGTTACAATTAGGACTTTCACAACATGCTCCCATTTGCTGTACTGGTTTGTATCAATTTGGAATGTGACCTCTCCGACATCCACCCGGAGTCCATCAAGAGCAGGCACAACTTCATCATCCACAAACACAGTCATGTTGACAGTTTCCCAATTGCTGTCAATCTCTACGGTGAATGTTGTGACACCGACAACAACATCACCTAGCGGAGTAACGAAACTCACAGATGGTGCGCCATGATTATCAACTTCAAGAATTATCTTGTAGGCGTATACGAATCCGCCGATGGCATACGCCCTGAATGTGAAGTTATGTTCTCCTTCAGTGTATCCAGAAGTGTCAATCTTGAACGATGCAATTCCGGTCTGTAGAGTTATGTTCACAACATCAGGAGCAAGTACGCCATCAACATAAGCAGATAGTGTCACATTGGGATAGGGGGATGCAATTCGGAGAGTGATACTAGCATTGCCTGAGATCTTGTCATAAGCGGTGAGTTCTATTATTTGTAGCCTCACATGATCAAGGAAATTGTAGGTCCTTGATGCTGTGCTCTGAAGTCCTTCTTCAGTTTCAACAATCGCCACAATCGTTTGGTCACCATTTTCGTAACGGCTCCCATTAATGGTGTAGACACCGACTCCACTCGCAACAAGAGTATGATTATACTCCGGAGTGATCTCGTCGTCTACGGTAATTGTCAGGTACACGAATTCATAGTCTGAAGTTATATTCAATGTAAAATCGTCAAATCCAGTGAAATCTGAACCTGCGTCTGGCGTTAGAAACACGACAGCTGGCGCGCCATGATTGTTGACTGAGAAGATATACAAATAGACGATGCGAGCATTCTCTCCAGTCACATTGTACTCCAGCAATAATGTGAAGTTCAAAGCGCCCTCTGCAAGGATTGTTGTATTCAGCTCCAAATCATGTTCGCCATTGGCAATGTAGGTCAAATTGAATTGGGGATATTCGATCGCTCCCTCCACAAATATGGTTAGATTCGCACCACCATAGTCCGAGCCAAGCTCCACAGTGAGGTTGAAGGCGTCACTCACTTGGCTCTGATTAGTTGGAGAGATTAGGGAGAGTGTTATGGGCTGCCCATCATTGTCCACAATGAAAACAAGGTGGAATCGATTCGTTTCCTGATAATTAGCAACATCATAGTCAAACATGAGGGTGAAGTTGAGCAGACCTTCTCTGACGTTGGTTGTGTCAACCTGAATCTGCTGCGGCTCAGCAACTATTGTAATTCCATCATATGCCGGATAGATTTCACCTTCTATGTAGAGTGTGAAGTTGACGAAAGCGAAATCTGATGTGATGTTGAGCAGCAGATTCGCTGTTCCTGTGAGTTTGGTTTCATTTCCCGGACTAGTGAGGCTTACCTCGAAGTTCGGAGAATCGTTGTCAACAAAGTATTCTAGGAAGAATGACTCCTTCTCATCCCAAGTCACATCTTTGTACTCAAGGAGTATAGTGAAGTTGAGATTCCCCTCTGGAACCGACGCCAATGTCGTGTCCACCGACAGCACCTGAGTTCCATTTCCAATCAGGGTCTTGTTGTAATCTGAGTAGATTGCATTCTCAATGAACAATGTGACATTTAGATTACCGAAGTCAGATGTGATGTCAATTGTGATATCCAATGTGCCCGAAGTTCTGCTCCTGTTTGTGGGGCTGACCAGACTAACAGAGATGTTCTGAGAGTCGAAGCCACCAGTAACAAAATGATTAGAATCCTCAAGGCTGGCTGCCATGGAGCCATCATTTGTGGTCATAGCAAGCGGTTGAATATGGGCAACTCCAGCCAGCATCATGGCAAGGAGCAGTATTGATAGCAGTCTACTCGTTGACTTCATAGTCAAGCCTTCCTGATACCCAGTGACCAGTGGTCAGGCTGGGGCGACAGGATTGAGCCCGTTTTTAAAGCTAGCGCCAGTTTGATATTCGTACGACTGTTAATGTTGAACCGCATTCAATTCCCTTATATTGGATTGCGGAGCAAAGCCTCTGATGACTCAGACAGGACTAATAACAAACATTCAAAGATGTTCAACTGAGGATGGACCAGGCATCCGCACAACTGTCTTTATGAAAGGCTGTCCTATGAGCTGCACTTGGTGTCACAATATCGAAACTATTGATTCTGATCCACGAACAGTCTGGTATTCCACAAAATGCATCGGTGCCAAGGCCTGCATCGAAGCCTGTCCCGAGGGTGCCCTCACGCTTCTCGAAGAGGGGATGCGGATTGACCTGGAAAAATGTACGACATGTGGAAAATGTGAGGATGTATGTCCAACGGGAGCCATTAAGATCATGGGCAAAGAATGGGATTCGAGCGCTCTTGTTGAGGAGCTGCTTCGCGATAGAGTCTTCTTCACAACATCTGGCGGTGGAGTCACTCTCTCCGGAGGAGAGGCAACCTATCAGTCCGATTTCATGGTCGAGGTTGCTGAGGGCCTACGTGCCAAAGGAGTTCATGTCGCACTAGATACCTGTGGTTACTGCAGTGAGTCTGTTATCAAGAGAGCCTTGTCAGTAGTAAGCATGGTTCTCTACGATTTGAAGGTGATGGACGCCAAGAAGCATTTAGAATACACTGGAGTTCCATTGGACCTGGTCTTGAAGAATGCCAAGATTGTTGCTGAGAGCGAATTGCCCGTCTGGATTAGGACGCCAATAATTCCCGGATATACGGACGATGAAGAGAATATTAGGGCAATCTCTCGATTTGTGCTTGATAATATGCCCAATGTTGAGAGATTCGACCTGCTAGCATTCAACAAGATGTGCATTGACAAGTATGCCCTTTTTGGATTGGAGTATCCTCTCAAAGATAAAGATCTTATGACATCAGAGAGAATGGAGCATCTAGCCTCGATCGCTAGGGAGGAAGGCGTATCGAATGTTGTATGGTCTGGAATGACTAAAGTGAGTTGATGAACTTCCCTAGACATATTCCATGACTGGAAATGCCACACCACAATCCTTTTTGTCCACACTATTCAGCAAATCGTTCGACCATCGATGAGGACCTGGGAATATACTTCGAAGGACGGAGCTGACATAACAGTGCGTCATGCAGTTCCAGCCGATGCCAGGAAGCTTCATGGTGGGTTTAATAAGGTCATTCAGGAGGGGATTTGGCTTCCGACATTCAATGCAAACAGCAACATCGCTGACTGGGTGAACTGGATTCAACGGACCAATCAATGTCGTGATGTGATGTTGGTTGCGGAGATTGATGATGAATACACGGGACATCTCACTCTTCAGACGGAGGAGTGGATGGCATCAAGGCATGTTGCCAAGCTAGGCATTATTGTGGCCAAAGAGGATAGAGGAAGGGGCATTGGCAGGGCTTTGATGAGAGCAGCTGAAAAGGCAGCCCTGGACTCTGGTTTTGAGAAGATTGTGCTCAGCACTTTTGAAGACAACGCTATCGCTAGATCATTATACCTGGCTATGGACTACCGCCAAGTCGGCATTAGGAAGCGTCACTTCAAGATGCCGAAGGGCTATATAGACGAAGTACTATTTGAAAAGCAACTAGTCTAATGATTCAAGCATAGGGTGGTCATATGGATGTGGCGAAATATTGTAGAGTACTTTCATGAATCACCGCAAAGGTTGAAGGTAGCCCAGGCGATAGTCCGTCATGGTTTCCATATTGAAAAGCCAGGTCTGGTGCGCTGTGGTCCTATCCGTATTCCGTTGAAAGCGATTGGTGACGCGCTTGGCATCGATAGGCGAACAGTCCGAGCAACCACGGAAGACATCTGTCAGAACGAATTACTCTGTGAATTCTTCAAACGTTTGCAGCCAGCGGGTCCTTCATTGGAGAAGGTACGTGAAGTTCTAGGTTATGGCGTATTGACTATCTATGTAGACTCTCCAGAAAATGCGGGTATTCTTTCTGATGTGACATCAATAATAGCTGGATATGGCATTTCCATCCGTCAAGTTTTAGCTGAGGACATTGAGATTTACGAACAACCTTGTCTGAAAGTCATTACTCATGAACCTCTTCCAGGCAGGGTCATTGAAACACTCACTGCCATTAAGGGTGTGAATCGAGTCATAATTGAGAAGTAGCAGAAACGCCACTTAGGAACACTGAAAAGGTTACATCAATGCCCCGCTTTGAGCGATTTTCACATGGATGACCTAGAGGAACAGCCAGCAGTGAAACATGCCTGGAATCAGGATAGCATACATGATCAGAGATTCGGGATGCACCAAGTCTGGATGTTAGCTCTGTCCCTGAGTATCCTCCAAGTAGGCTTCGGCATTGTGACGCCGATTTTTCCATTCTATATCGTAGAATTGGGGGTTGGCGCAACAGAGCTTGGTGTGTTGGCAGCATCATTTGCGCTAACAAGAATTCTCCTCGCAGGTCCTTTGGGGGGACTGTCAGATAGAGTAGGACGAAAAAGAGTCCTTCTTGCGGCTCTTGCTGGTTTCGCTGTTTCGAATGCCATCTATGCAATAGCCAACAGCATTATCGTGATGATTATCGCTAGGGCTCTGGAAGGTGGCATTTCCGCAGGATTCTATCCAGCGGCAAACGCATTCGTTTCCGACATGACAACACCTGAGAACAGGGGAACAGCCATGGGCTATCTTAGCATGGGCAATATGGTGGGATTCGTTGTAGGCCCCTCTCTCGGAGGTGTATTGGCTGAATTCCTCGGCATCCGTCTTCCCTTTGTTGTTGCAGCCGCAGCCAGTCTTGTGACTCTCGTTGTACTGAACCTCATCGTTCACGAGCCTGAACGCCGGACTCTCCGCTCAGAGCTGGAAAAGCACAGAGTCCCCGTGAGAGTGGTGCTCTCAAAGAATGCAAAGGCATACTCTGCACTTGGTGTCACAATGTTCTCCAACATGTTTGCCCTTGGCATCCTTGAAGTCGCCTTCATGCTTGACGCTGTCCAGAGGTACGCCTTCACTCCCCTCGAGATAGGATC
>JBHLQS010000109.1:0-9194 GCA_048883405.1 Candidatus Thorarchaeota archaeon | reverse complement strand
TTCGCCTTTCAAGAAGAAGGTCTGCTGTTTCAAAGCCGATATCGAGCATTTCGCGTGCTGCCTTTATGATCTTGGTCGATGTGGTTTCACCGATCGACCCTGCTGCCGCAAGCTCAGATGGAGATGCCACTGCAATTGCCTCAACACTTCTATAGCCAGCCTCAGACAGGCGTTTTGCGATTGCTGGCCCTACGCCTGGGAGATCAGTTACATCTAGTCCTGACTCTCCTTCGGTGCCAAGCTCGACAAATTCTTCATCGATTTCGCTTTCCTCGAAATCCTCATAATCTACGGTTTCTTCTTCATCTGCCTTCTTTGGTGACATCCTGAGGACCTCCCTCAATGCCTGGCGTCCATCCGCGCATATAATGCCAAGCACATGGTCATCCACTAGTCGCATTACTAGATATAAAAATGGCACTAGTTGGATTGCCGAGTGATTGGATATTAAACGTCCAAGAGGCTACGCGAGGTCTTTTCCCCTGAATAGAATTGCAGAGAGCATGATGCAAAGGATCACCAGAACAGCTAGAACCGAACCTGACAAAGCTGGAGGCCAGTTCGGAATACTGTAGGTATAATCCGCAAAGAGCTGACCATAATTCAGGATGTGTCCTGAGAGAGAAAAGACAGCACCTTCGAAGAAAATTGCCACCACACCTAGAAGTTGCTCGTAGAGAGTAATTACTACTCCCCAGACAAGGGGCCTCTTCAGAGCTATACCTAGCAGCATGAATATCGCACAGTAGACGGCATTGCAGACAGCGCATACAACCCAGAAACCCGTCAACAGCTCCAGAGGAATCTCTTCTGAAACTACTACTGAGATATAGAATCCAGAAGTGACTATTATGGAGATGATCGTACCTGCAATAACTGTGGCAATGTACCGCCAAATAAGTATCTCAATTCTTCTTACGGGTCGAGTCACCAACTGTACGATTGTATGAGACTCGATTTCGTCAGACAACGCTGCAGTTCCAAGAAGCAGTCCGGATAATGGAATGAGCAATGAGATATACAGTGTCTGCATGAAGTCACGGAAGAAAAATCGAGCAGGGGGAGGCACGCCCCAAGCAACCATAACAACCACTGGCAATAGGCCCAGTATTGTCAATACCTGGCTTTTTCTGCTCTTTACGAAAGATGTCAAGAACAGTTTTACAAGGTATACACCTCGAATTATCGTCTTCAGAGGGGCAGAGAGTTCACCTTTTTTCCGAATTGTGGTTTGCGTTGTTTCCGTTGACATCTCTATCACCTCATGATACTAGGTATTCGAACAGGCTTTCCACATTCTCGGAGAGGCTGTCCAGTTGGATAATTGGTGCCTTTTGCTCGACAGCCAATCGAACGAGCTCATCATAGAACTGCTCGGGCTGAGGTGTTACTACTCTACATTCAAGAAGATCTTCAGTCTGCTCGATGAATGTAAGCGATTTAACCAACCCCTCAATCTTCACAAGCCCACTGGCAATTCTCTTCATATCTTCTGTCAGCGACTTGAACTGAACCTCATGGGGGTATTGGTACAGAAGCTTCCTGATTCGATCGGGGTCTCCTTCTGCGACTGTCTGACCCCTGTGGATGAGAGTAATCCTGTTCGCTAGATGCTCGAGCTCTTCAAGAACATGACTAGAAATCAGAATAGTGACATCTTCCTCACTATTGAGTCGTCTGAGGAGGTCCATGATTCTCCTGCGACCTAGTGGATCAAGTCCGCTGAGAGGCTCATCCAATACTAGTAGAGAAGGTTCGTGAGTTAGTGCAGCTGCAATCTTGGTCCTCTGCTTCATTCCCTTGGAAAGAGCCGAAACCTTCCTGTCAGCAAACTTTGCCATCCCAACATCCGAAAGGGCCTTGTCAACAGTACCATCAATGCCAGGTTTTCGTGGTGTGCTAATGCTTGCTAGCATCTTGACCGAATCTCGTACAGTGGCCCACGAGTACAGATCATCATGTTCAGACACGTACCCTATCCGTTCTTTAATGCCAACGTTATTGAAGGGATCCTCACCAAACACGCTAACTGTACCGCTATCCGGCTTTGTTAGTCCGGTGATAACGCGAATTGTCGTCGTTTTGCCTGCACCATTGGGTCCAACGAATCCTGTGATTGAACCACTCTTGACCGACATGTTGAATCGACTGATAGCCACGACCTCGCCGTATTGCTTGGACGCCTCATCGATATCAATGATGAACATTAGCTATCCCTCCTAAACAATGTAAGAAGCAGAGCCAATATACCAAGTAGAAGGATCACCAGAACCACAACGAGCACCATTGACCCTTCAACCCCAATCCCGTTGCTAAAGAAAATGTCCCGGCCATTGATATTGAGCGACTCGTATCCAAGAGCCATTGCACCTAAAAGCGCAATATCGCCGACGAAGTCTAGCAGCAAAATCAAGGATTCGCTTTGACCAAAACCAACCGCACTGTAGAAGCTTGACATAACAATAGCAGCAATGAAAAAGGTGAGTGTTGCAACAGCTCGTCGCTTTGTAAAGCTAGACATCGCCAGAATGATCAGACTGAGCAAAAATGCAGCCAAAAGAGTAAATCCAATGCCCCAGAACATCAAGTCAATATTAACAAGAAGGTCTGTTTCAAGACCGTAGGAGAGAAGGAAGTACTGAATGACGGATGGAAGTACGACCACAATTGTTGAGAAGAGAATTAGACTCATGAGCTTCCCAATCGTATACTCAAGTCTTGATATTCTTGAGAAGTACACCTCGGTTGTTTGATGGAGTCTATCATCTGCAATGAGACCTCCTCCAACAATGGCCATAAGTAGTAACCAAATGAAGCTGATTCCAACAGATGATATATTGAAGGGCATGAATCCGACATCGAGAACAGTGATTCGGTTGACAAGTGAAACCATGCCAAGAACTGAGTCAGCATATGCATCTCTAAAGAGATCATTGATTGTCATGGGGTCACCAATGAAGGGAAGAAACCACGAAATGACAATGATGAGAACATCCTGAATCAGTATTGAGAAGAACATGAATACAAGGAGCATCTTGGTGAATCCTGAGCGCCTTATTGCTTCAATGAGATTGAACCATGCTACGGAGATTATTCGATACAAACGATTCTGACGTACACCCGTGAATCGCCTGAAGCCAAATTTCTGGATGTAGGTGTCGTCGGTTGATGGTTCTTCACTCATCCAAGCTCCCTCCCTTCCACAATCGTGATGAATACATCTTCAAGAGTTCTTGTCCGACTTCCCATATATCGTAGGCTTACATGCGGATCTCTGTTGACCTCTTCGAGAATGGCCATTTCTGTACCATTACCCCTTTTGACATCCAAGAATGGACCGTCAACTTCGACCTCCAGTCCTCTGGAAGTGAGCTTACGTGAAAAGGCTGTAGCATCCCCCGCGATCTTCAGGCGAAGCATGCCAGATGTGTCTGCGAGCAGTTCACTCATGCTTCCACTCGTTATGAGTTGTCCTCTTCCCAAGACCATAACCCAATCGCATACTCTCTCAACATCAAACAGCAGATGAGATGAAACCATCATGCTCTTACCTTCATCTTTATACAATCGTTCAATTAGGTCCAGCATCTGCTGCCGACCAGTTGGGTCAAGCCCATCTGTGGGTTCGTCCAGAATGACCAGATCAGGATCATGAACCAAAGCCGCTGCCAGCTTGCACTTTTGCATCATGCCAGTGCTAAATTCACGTAGCGGGCGATAGCGTTCCTCAGCCAAGCCAACATAATGCAAAGTATCGTGGGCTCGCTGAGCAGCTTCCACACCGGCAAGACCTGATAACTTCCCCATGAAGGTGACATACTTCATAGCGCTGACATCAGGAATCATTGGTGTGAACTCAGGGGAATACCCAACATGGTCCCTGATATCCTGGATTGAGTCACAGAAGTCATATCCCAAGACGCTTCCTGAGCCAGAAGAATGCCGAATTATCCCCATTAGTATGCGAATAAGCGTGGTCTTCCCTGCGCCATTTGGCCCAAGCAAGCCTACAGCTTTCTTAGGAGCTGCAATAGTGACTTTATCCAGGGCGAGAGTTTGACCATAGAACTTGGATAAATCTGATATCTTGAAAGCTTCTGATGACATAGGCGTGCACAGATTGTCAAGACATATGCTTGCTAATTAATTTCTTTATTGGAGTAACATTGCATTGTGATTATGACCTAGTCATAGTGACCAGAATGAACTCTTCCATCGGGGCTATACGAATTCCACCCAAAGTTGATTGAATCTGAATGAACTGCATTTCGCCGCCTTGCTTCACTTGACGGATAATCTCCTTGGTCTTACCAATGAGTGCACTCAGTAATGCGGATATCTCTTCAGCTCTCTCTAGAGAAACTCCCCACGAGTTGATTGGAAATCCCTCAGGACTGATAAACAGAGCTGCATAGACATCTGGGAATTTGCTTGTGATATTTTGGATAATGCGTTCGAAGACTTCGCGTTTTGGAACTGCTGTCATAGTTCTTACCATCCAAAGGAGTTTCTCAGTATCCCTTAACATCAAAACCTGTTGTTAGGAGAAAATAAGGGTTGTCGTGACAACCTCTCACCATTTGTACTGTAGCAGACTATGAATGAAAACATTGAAGATTGCGATTATTGGGTCGAATCTCACCGATGAGTACGCTGAAATTCAACGATGAAAGCCTTGATATCACCGGGACGGGCATTCAGATCGCGAGAATAGTATCGAGACTGACACCTGCACCTCTCATTAACCTGTATGTCGGCGTGATCATGGTGTATACATCTCCAATTGGTCTTGGACCGATACTCAATCCAGCAAGTGCTCTTCTTATTCTCATTCTTGGCATGGTTATTCCTCCAATTATTCCAATCATTCTCTCTGCATGGCGTGGACATATTGACCTTGATGTTTCCTTACGGGAGAATAGAGCCAAGTTTTTCGCATTCTCACTGCTGTGCTACGCGATAGTATACAGTATCTTCTCGCTTGCCGAGTGTCTCATTCTCGCAGTGCTATCAGCTGCGTATTTCACGGTTACATCCGGAGTTATGATTGCTACTCTCAAAACGAAGGTGTCTGTGCATGGGGCTGGAGTTGGAGGCCCAGGGACCGCTCTTATTATTGTGTATGGATGGATTGTGTGGCCTGTGATTATTCTATGGATTGCAGTCATCTGGTCTCGGACTGTCCTCAAGCAACACAGCTTCGCTCAGTCCATCGCAGGGGTCTTGCTTGGAATATTGATAACGGTGCCGACATATTGGCTCCTGTACGTTTGGCCCTAACTCGTACGAGGATTGTTCATAT
Source organism: Candidatus Thorarchaeota archaeon (assembly GCA_048883405.1). Classification (GTDB taxonomy): domain Archaea; phylum Asgardarchaeota; class Thorarchaeia; order Thorarchaeales; family Thorarchaeaceae; genus SMTZ1-83. The sequence goes on along the minus strand of JBHLQS010000109.1, from coordinate 3,892 downwards.
GGACTGGCGATACCCCAACAGTGTCAAAACAGACTTGACCACGTAAATCTGTGGGATGAAGACTCAGCGGGTAGAAACATGGAAGGAAGTGTCGAATGTCCGGAATGTGGAAAACGTAGTCGCAGGGGCTCCACCTTCTGCATGGGTTGTGGGAATAGACTACCAAACGGACATGTACCTACGACTTCAGAAGCTAGCGATGATGTTCTACCAGAGGTTTCTGAACTTGATGATGTTCCAGACCTCGGTGAACCTCCCGCAGAGCTAGAAATCCTGCCAGACACTCAGCTCCCAGATGTTGATGAACCGGTAGTAGAAGAAGCACCACCATCAGCGGCACCCACATCCCTCGAAGAGGACCTGTCCTGGGAAGTTGATGAGAAGCTTGTTCAATCAACCACCGAAGAAGTAGCTGCGCCAGAGCCAGTTCCTGAGAGTACACCTGAAGAAACTGCAGGAAGCAGCTCTGATTTGAGTTGGGAAGTTGAGGGGATGGAACCCGAGATAAAGGTAGGAATGCCATTCAAAGAAGTTGCACCACCTCGAGTAATGTCGGAAGAGATGGAAGTCCACCCAGTAGAGGTCTTCGACCATCTATTTCCTGAAGGCAAAGACGACGCCACGAGAGATGCAGTGACTCACCTGTTCCCCGGCGGGAGAGGGGTAACCTCAAAGGATTTCATTGACACGGTTGTTGGAACACCCAAGAAGATTGCAGTGACGACTCCAATGCCTGAGCTTGATACACCAGAGTGTCCCAACTGCGGTTTCTCAATATCCGGTGACGGATTCGAATATCCTGGCTATGTCTACGAGGCGATGGGCAAGGCAAGAATGGAAGACGGATTTAGGAAACTGGAAGCCAAAGAATTCGAACCGGCAATTGAAACATTTGAGATGGCTAAGAAGCTCTTTGAGAGAGCTGCCAATGAGAAAGCTATTGCTGATGCTACTAAGATGATTGATGAGGGTTATGACGCAATGGCCAACGATCACTTCGAACAGGCTGAGAATCACAGAAAGGCGCACGAGTACGAATGGGCGATTGTTCAGTTCCGAAAGGCCAGAGAATTATACATGTTTTCAACAGATGCCAAGAAAAGAGCGAAGTGCTCGGAAAAGGCTCGTGACTGCTATGTCGAATGGGGAAAGGTCCTTGAAGACGAGGGAGATGCATTAGCAAAGGCTGGCCAGACACGAAAGGCACTCAGCAAGTATCAAGAAGCTGCGCAAAGGTATCGAGAAGGCGAGGATGACAAGAAGCTCAAAAGCCTAGACAAGAAGATTAGAAAGGCGTAGCTATGGTTTGAAACCCGTCAGTCGCAATATATTTCCGCGAAATATCAAATCCACATCTTCTTCTGTGTAGCATAGCTGGGGACAGAGAGACTTCACCGCATTGTATTGCTCCTCCAGGATGTTGTATCGAAATCCCCTAGGGAAGAACGAGGAGTCAGTTCCAAAGACAATTCTACAGGACCCTCCGGCCCTCATCGCCTTTTCGTAAATCTTTGTTATAGTCAAGTCATATGGAAGATAGGTCATCCACATGTTACTGCCACTTGAGTCAACAACTACATTATGCGTCTGGTAGAATAGCATCAGAACCTCTCGAAAGAAGCCGGCTCCAAAATGAGCAATCATGAAGTTGAGGTCAGGAAAGTCCTGTGCAGGTTTCTGAATATCAAGTGGATTCCCGTATCGAAGATTTGCTTGATTGCCTATCGTGATTCCGAAGTGAAGTATCACTAGGAGTTTTTGGCGAAGTGCTTCCTCGTAGATTGGATAGACACGATCATCATAAACATGGAAGTCCCAAGAACTTGGGTATAGCTTGATTCCTTGGAAACCATCTCGACCCGCACGTTTCACGGTTTCAACTGCGTCCTCTAGAGCTGGATTGATGTTTGCGTATCCCATGAATCGACCAGGATACTTCTTCCGCGTGGTAAGAAACTCATCCCAGCTCTCGGGGCCAATCATCATTCCTATGGTGGATATTCCGTATTTATCAAGCTCCTTAATCCACATCTCTCCAGTGTCCCAAGGTTCGTCAGGCAGGATGAACTCCTGCATGTCAGTCTGAAAGGTGACTCGCTGTCTAGCCCTTTCCAATACTTCCGGGTCTGAGAACCACTCCTTGACTGTATTGTAAGTGATGAAATGAGCATGACCATCTATGACTTCTATGCCAAGGTCTGACACAACCAACATTATTCCTCCATAATTCACTATAGTAATGCGGCCTGACCAAGTCATAGGCCCTTATGCCTTTTGTCAAATGGCAGCTAGGAACCAAATGTGAGATTAAATCCAGTCTCCGGTTTCCAGCTTACGCGGCAGATAGTCATCAGTGAGGTATTCAAAGCTGTGGCTTGCGAATGCCTGAATCTCTGCCTTCTCTTTGAGCTTCAACATTAATCTCAGGTCTTTCACCCATGCCTTGTTGGCCTGTACGAATGGTTCGTTGAGCATATCTCTCACACGTTTGATATCTGTTGGCTCCATTGGTATCCGAACAGATTTTGGAATGTTATATTCCTCAAGGTCACGGCTCAAGACACCTAGAAGCTTCAACTCAGGAGTTGCAATAAACGGAGATTCATAACTTAGTCTCTTGCTGCCGCGTAGAAAGACCGAGTAAATGTAATGGCCATATGGATCTGAATCTACCAAGGCGAAGGCAGGAATCTCCAGCTCTTTCACCAGCATTCTTAGGAAAGCACGAGTAGCAATATCTCCAGACCCTTTTCCTGTCAGGACAATGCATGGTTGTCTGTTCCAATACTTGGCCTCTGCCAGACGCATCACTGCTGCATCCTTCTCGGACATAAGGATGAACTCAGCATCACTCTCCACAATCTCAACTTGATCCAGGAATGGTGTAATTGCCCAGCCGCCTGTACCCATTCGTGTCAAGTCAATGGTGTCACCGCCATCACGAATTACAACCCTACCCATAGCGGAACCTCGAGCAGAAGCCACTACATGTATGCTGTCGCGAGTTGTGTGCAGCATTGATGCAACATCTTCGACAATCTTGTCGCTTCGCTTTTGCTCTCTGAAGAGATTGACATCACTATAGAACACTTCTCGTTTCGTTGCATGCAAGTTGGACTTCAGGAGATCGAAGACTATCTCCATGACTCTAGCAGTACGCGTAGCATCAACTACTGAGGCGAGAGAATGGTAAGGTCGGGCGACTGTCTTCATTCCTAGTAAAAGCAGGTCTCTTATCTCATCCCAGACGATATTGTCACTTGATCGGCTGGGAATCTCAAACGCAGGTCGTCCAGTCATCATTGCTTCGTTGAGAATATCCATGGCTACCTCTACGAGCTCATTCTGGGTTTGATCAGAAGTCAAACCTATGACTTCTACTGTTTCCTTGAGAGGTAGAATCTCTTCCTCAGGAAGCTCTCCTGCTTCCATCGCAGCTTTTCGTTTGGCTGCTGCCTTCCACTTCCTCTTCATCTCCTTTTCAAGAGACTTCACGGCCTCAGGGACAGGAAGACCGGACTTCTTCTTCTTTGCCCTACTCTTCTTGGGTGCTTCAGCAGCTGGCTCCTCGACCAACTTCTTCGGTTTCTTAGACTTCATTGGCGTTTCGGGCTGTGTAGAAGGCTCCTCTGGAGGTTTCTCCTTCTTGGGCTTTGGGGGTTTCTTAAGCTCAGGCTCCTTTTCCTGCTTCGTTTCCTCAAGCTCAGCTTCCTCCTTGGGCTTAGGTTTTGGAGCAATCGTTTCTGATATAGCCATCATCTCTGCTTCACGAACAAGCTCTATTGCCGCATCCACCAAGATGGTCGCTTTCTTTGAGCTGAGTCCATCAACCACCTTGGCTACAGAGCTTGGCCTGGAGCGCGATAATCTTGCGACTGTGTTGTAGCCGGAT
>JBHLQS010000108.1:0-9202 GCA_048883405.1 Candidatus Thorarchaeota archaeon | reverse complement strand
GATTCGCCCCTCATCTGTTTCAGAATCTCGTATGTCATGGACACGCCAGTGGCGCCCAGTGGGTGACCCTTGCTCTTTAGACCGCCATCGCAGTTGACGGGAATGCGCCCATCGTGGTAGACATCCTTGTTCTCTATGAGTTCTCTGCCCTTGCCAGGCTCTGCGAAACCAATGTCCTCGTAGGCAATCATCTCGGCAATGCTGAAACAGTCGTGCACCTCAGCCATGTTGATATCATCAGGCTTCAGCCCAGCCATATCAAAAGCCGCCTTAGATGCCCGTTTTGCTCCTGGAATTGATGTAAGACTTTGACGGTCCTGGATCATCATCGCTGAAGCGCCAGCACCAATGCCTTTAATCCACATTGGTCTATCAGTGAATTCCTTCACACGATCTTCAGCTGCGATAACAACTGCCGCAGCACCATCAGTGATGAGGCTGCAGTCGTAGAGGTTGAGAGGCCTACAGATAGGAACTGCGTTATTTGCCTCTTCCAGTGACACTTCTCTGCCTAAATGTGCCTTTGGATTCTGAGCACCATAATGATGCGACTTCACTGAGATCATGGAAAGGACTTCGTGGGGCAAATTATAATCTGCCATGTACTTAGAAGCCATCAGTGCATAGAATGCGGGAAAACTGATTCCAAAGGGATACTCCCAGCGCATATCACCCGCCTGACTCATGTACTCGGTCGCCGTTGCAGATGACACTCGATTCATCTGTTCGACTCCAAGCACAAGCATTACATCATAAAGCCCTGCGGCTACCATGCCCCATGCTGCTCTCAGCGATGCCGTGCCAGTGGTGCAGGCCGATTCAACTCTAAGATGGGGTTTATCTTGAAGCCCAATATAGTCCGCAATTAGAGCCGAACCTGCTCCCTGACCAGTGAACTGAGATGCGGCATAAGAGAGTACTGAGGCATCAATCTTGTCTTGAGTGATTCCTTCATCATAGACTGGTTTGTATGCCTCTGCACACAGCTCTCTCATGGTGGCATCATACCGTTTTCCGAATTTGCTGTGGCCACCAGCAACGACAGCAACTTTTCTTGCCATTTCTTTTCCTCCGTGTGAGAACCTGAACTTTTTATACTGTACAGGTTTTTTCAATCACGTAACTTCTTCGAATCGTTAAGAAACGAGGACTTAAGGTTGACGATTGGAAGAAGATTCATTTTGAAAGACAGTATCTTGCCCTTATTGGCAAATTGACAATATTGCGCCGAACCAAACCGCTTAGAACCTCCATTCTTGGTGCCAAATTATGATAGAACTCCTCGGACTTGATAGATGGACTGAGGTTAAATCAGTTTTAGAAGACTATCTGGTCACCCTTGAAGAAAGCCGGAGACCTCCACCATCCTTCATTGATCAGATGTTCAACCTTTGGGAAAACCAGCGAATCAAGATTTATGCCAAGTTGGATACTGACAATCAGATTCTTGGAATTACAGTACTTGGACTAGAATCGAACAGAATAAGCATCATCTGTATGGCGAAGGCGGCCGATGCCCTAGATGAGGGAGAAATCGAAGTAATTCAGGCAGATCTCTTCGCAACCGGATTCAACCGTCTTAAGACTACAGGAGATTGGATTCTAACAGATGGGGCACTTGAAGGCAGTCTGCGTGAGTATGCAATGGAGTTGGGATTCAGGGGATTTGAACGCGCATTTATGCAGGTAACCAGAGATGAACTGGAAACCATTGACAATCCTTCGCTGAACAATGATATGTCGTTTGTTCCCCTTGAAGAAAGCATGAAAGCAGCTATTGGAGAATTGATTTTCAGGGGAACTGCAGGATCGATAGATGTAGATGTCTTCCCAATGTTTTTTAGTACTGAAGAATATGCGCTCAAACTTGTTCAGGACACCATTGAGAATCGATTTGGTGAATTCCGGAGTCGAGATGACTCCAGGGTTTTGAAGAAGGATGATATTCTGGTCGGCGTATGCCTGATAACAATTCGAGGCAGCTATGGTTATATTCCTGATATCTGCATTGATTCGAGTATGCGCCGGATGGGTCTGGGTAGGGCGTTACTAATACACACTTTGAAACGGTTAATGGAAAAGTATAGCGATCTTGATGGAGTTTGCTTAGATGTGACTCTCGAGAATCCAGCAAAGCATCTTTACGATTCGCTCGGATTCAAGGAACAGAGAAGATATGAAGTCCTGAACTGGTTTAAGAAACAGCACCACTGATTGGTCAATTGGTCTAGTGACTGGGCATCATGAAAAGAAAGAGGGGGTCCTCTCTAGTGAAAGGACCTACAGGTCTACTCGCCCGTGAATTTGCCTCGACGTTTCTCCAACAAAGCTGAGATTCCTTCAGCTAAGTCCTTGGTCTTGAAGCAATCAACGCAAGCCTCCACTTCATATTTGAAGTTCGGCTCAGTTTTCTCCTCCAAAGCCAAGTGAGTTGCTTTCTTAGCGAGCGCAACTGCAATGGGAGCATTTCCTCCCACCTTTGCACCATACCACATGGCTTGGCTGAGAAGCTCGTCCTTGGATACAACCTTGCTCACAAGTCCCATTGCTAAGGCCTCATCGGCAGTCACCTGACCACCAGTTAGAATGAGTTCCATAGCCTTTCCAAGGCCAACTATTCTGGGCAACCGTAGGCATCCACCCCAAGCTGGAAATAAGCCCAAGCTCACTTCGGGTGTTCCCAGTTTGGCTTCCTTCTCGCAAATCCTAATGTCGCATGCAAGAGCAATCTCAAGACCACCTCCAAGAGCCAGTCCATTGACTGCAGCAATGGTCACCTTGTCCATAGTAGCCAGTCGATTGAGAACCGCTTGACCCTGAGCTACAGTATCTCCCACAGTCGATGGATCACTCAGCAATGTCTGAGCTGTCTTCATGTCGGCACCGACGCAGTAGGCCTTATCATGATTTGATGCAATTACAATGGAACGAACATCAGGATCCTTCTCAGCTTCATCTAGAGCGGCGCTGAAATCCTCGATGAATTTATCGTTGATTGCATTTAGTGCATCAAGTCGGTTGAACTTGATAACCGCTGTGTTCTTCACAGGAGAGAGGAAAGAGCCCTCCTTGCTATAGAGCATTGTTTCGAATTCTGGCATTTCAATCACCTGTTGTGAATCTGAGCTGACTGAAATACGCCCTACTTAAAAATCCGTTCCTAGACCCTCTGCTGAGATGATGAATATGCAAGAAAAAGAACGAAAGCAGGGCATAATGCCCTGCACTCTAATTCACATCAAGAACTTTGGCACGCTATAGCATTCGCCAAGCTCAGACTCGAGCTTACCGATGAACTCTTTGCACCTTTCAAGTCCGTATTGGTCTGCCATCTCAAATGGACCCATTGGCCAGCTCGCTCCGAGCTTCATTCCCATGTCGATGTCCTCTTTATTGGCAATCTGGTCATCGACAAGAATCATAGCTTCTCGAATTGCAGGCATGTTGAGCCGTTCCACGATCCACTCTGCATCTGCGCCTTTTGGTGCTTCAGGTTTGGCATCATCGGCAGCATAGTCATAGAATCCTCTCTTGGATTTCATTCCTATGGCTCCCGATTCAACAAGCTTGGATAGAGTTTCAGGTGGCTTGAAGCAATCGCCAATTTCCCTATAGAGCGTTGACATAGCATGGAAGGTGATATCCAGACCGACAAAGTCCGCTAGTGAGAATGGACCAGCTGGAGCTTTTCCTATGCTCACCATGGCAGTGTCAATCTCTTCTTTTGTTGCATCACCTCGCTCTAACATTAGGATTGCCTCGCGCATAACCGGCATGAGAAGACGGTTGACAATGAAACCAGGGCTATTCTTTGCAAGAACAGTCTGCTTGCCTTGCTGCTGGCCAACTGTTTTTGCAACATTGATTGTTTCTTCAGTTGTTTTCTCACCAAGTACTATCTCTAGTAGCTTCATTGCAGGAACTGGAGAGAAATAGTGCATTCCGATGAATTTGTCAGGACGACCGGTAGCACTCGCCAGTTCGTCGATGCTTAGAGAAGAGGTATTCGTCGCTAGGATACAGTGCTCTGGCGCAAGTGTATCAATCTTAGCAAAAACCTCCTTCTTAACTTCCATGTTCTCAAAGATAGCCTCAATGACAAGATCTGCATCCTTTACTGCTGCTTCAGTATCAGTGGTCCCTTTGAGTCTCGACATAAGACCCTCAGCCTCAGTGATAGTCATCTTGCCCTTGTCAATACCAGTCATCACGTCGGTTCGGACTTTTTCGATACCTTTGTCCACAAGGTCCTGTTTGATATCGACCATGGTGACCTCATAGCCATTCCAAGCGGAAACGTAGGCGATGCCTGAACCCATTAGGCCTGATCCGATGACGGCGATTTTCTTGACGTCCATCATAGACCCCCCTACATCGCACCCATCATAGCTGCTAAGATCAAGTTCGCCAACGGATCGCTCTCATGTGCATTCCCAATAACCTTGAGGCTTCCATCTCTCATGGTTTGTTTAAATGGAACATCTCCAGTGAAGATTCCAAGGAGTGTGGCTGCATCGGCCTCGTAAATAACATCTGGACTTGGATACACACCTTCATGAATTGTCATGTCATCCTTTGTCACTACCATGTATTGAGGACCCACTTCTGTGTAAACTTGCAGAATCTTGCCATCATATGGACCGACCCACTCAGCTAGCAGTTTCTTGAGGTCCTCCTTTTCATGTATTTTCGAAATGAGGAACTTGAAGAATTCCTGTAATTGTGCTGACGACATCCCATCAGTCCTCCTTAGCCATCCATTCATCTATAGCTTCGTGAACGGCGTTATCCACAGAAGTAGCCCAGATATTGCCTTTTCTCTTTTTAACAAGTTCCAGAAAAGAATCATACCTCTCACCATCCATCAAGACAACGATACGTCCTTTCCGGTCATTAATGAACGACTGGTGTATCATTTTCTTTGAAGTCCAGTACTCAGCGTCTATATCACCATCCTTGAGACGCGGGTAAAATGGCCATTCACCAGTTGGATGTTTTCTAAACTTCGCCATCATTCACTCCTCCATTTTTTCACTAAATCGCCGGTCGCTTCCAAGAAGCCAGGTCTGTATGGCCATTGGACTACATACCGGAATCCTTTGACCCCGTCTTTTTCGCCCTTAGACCATCGGCCTGTATAGACTCTTCCTCCTACATCGCTGCAGAACTCATGCATTACGACTTCTATAACTCCTTCGATTCTCATGCCGCTTTCATCTGCAAGCTCCTTTAGCTTCTCCATTGTTGCTTCATTAAAAGTAACTTCCACATTAATCACTTCTCCTTCCTAAAGGCAAGTCGCTTGTATGGTAATCCCCAGCGCTCATGATACATTAGACCCTCAAGCGGCATCCTGCTAGGTCCAAGTTGACGTTCGGATATTGGTTTCCCAATAGAGAAAGCGCATAGTGGTGTCCATATTGGTGGAATGCCAAGTCTATCACGTAGTAGTTCTGCATGACGCGGGTCTGCACATACCAATGCATCATAACCACAACCATATCCTAGTTCTGTCGCAGTTAGCCACATATTCGTAACAGCCATCCCAGCCACAACAGATCCAAACTGCTCATTCGGGTATAGGTAGTTTGCATCGTGCCATGATTCACTCGCGCAGACAATGATTGTGGTATCGCTCTTTTCGGGGTAACGGAAGAGCTTGCCGTCCCTAAGTCTAGCATAAACTGCAGCTCTATACGGATCTGCTATGTAGAAATTCCGGCCGCTAGCTAGTTCAAAGGGTGACCCGCCGAACGCAGTAACAGCCATCTCCTCTGCGAGGTCCGCTAGGAACTCCTTGGTTTCTTGATCATTACGTATCACGACATATCGAACCATCTGCATATTCTCAGGACTAGGTGCATGTCGAGCTGCCTCAAGAATGAGTTCGATATGTTCGTCTGGTATCTTCTCGCCGGTGAATTCGCGTATTGAACGCCGTTCACGGATGAGCTTCAAAGACTGCAGTTCTTCTGTAGTCTTAACAGCGTCCTTTGCGTCACCAGCTGATTCTGTCTTGCTTTCAGCATCTGTTGCCATTGATTCACCTCATATTATGTGATAAATGCGGACCTCGGTGATAATGGGCTGCATAAATGTATTAGCTTTCGCCAGAGAAACTGAAATGCCTTCAGTAACAGAATCTATTGACGAATGATACATCGTGACATGTCGACACTATGTGTGGATATGCAACCATATCTTGTCTGGGACATATCCTGAATATTAACCCAGTATTGGCTTGGATATACAAGAGGACTTATTCCAGTTTCATACCCAGTGAACTTGAGCGCACTCAACTCTCCCGGACCAAAGTGTGCTCAATTCTTTCTTGAGCGGGAGCGGACGCGCTCCTTCTCATAATCATCAGCTACTATTGACAAATCCGGTGAGATCCAGTGCATCTCCAACAATCTGCTGCACTACCGCGATTTTTTCCTCATTTTCTGGAGAAACCGTTCCAACCAATCGGTCTACCAGCTGACCGGTTGTGTAGGTGTCGTGAGCAGTCATCATTATCGGAATGCCCAATTCCTTAGCTCTAGATACAGTGCGAATATCAGGTCCCATTCCCCCCGTGAGTATCAGAAGATTCGTATCCGTTTCAAGTGCGGCTAGGCAGATATCAGATCGATCTCCGCTTGTGATGACAGCTTTATCTTTCGCCCTTCTGAACCATTTGAGCGCGTTCTCAGGAGCCATACTGCCAACCAAGAAACGATCGATTAGGAGATCCATCTTGTCTTCTCCGGCTATCATCTGACCTTCGAGAGCGCGAAGAATGTCTCTCACTGTAGGGCTGAACAGCTCCCGCCTTTGGTAAATGACTCCAAGAAAGTTCACGCCGCTCTCTTCTAGAAAGGGCTTGATGTTCTTCTCAACTGTCTTCTTGAGCATCGGAGCAACCATATTGAGAACTACACCTATTTCCTTGATGCCTACATGGGTGAACAAGTCTCTTTGGAGAAACACATCATCTATTGCTGTTACATCCGGGAAATTGACTAGAATAATGACAGAGGCCTCAAACTCCTTCGCAATTTGTGGAGCTGAGAGGCCAACATGTAGGAGATGCCACGGCGCTTTAGCACTCTCAATAACCATGTAATCTTTCCCAACAGAACCCTTACTATAGCAGTCCTTGATTCTCTTGAGAAGCTTTTCATGGCCAATTTGAAGCAGCTCATCATAACTAGACTTCGTTCGTATTATAGGACTGACACAGGACAAATCGACATCCAGTTTGAGAACCTCCTTCATAACAGCTGCATCTTCATCGACATCCACTTCATCAGTGCTATGCTCGAAGCTCTTGTCGCCAACTGGCTTGAAGTAGCCAACTTTACGTCCTTGTTTCCGAAGCTTAGCTGCTAATGCCAAAGCAACCATAGTCTTTCCAGTCAGTGTTTCGCCACTGATTACAATATTCTTAGCCATCTCATTCTCCTCCAATAGTAATCTTCACATCCACTGCAATGGCACCATTGCCCTTCTCGTAGGCGAATGCAGGATTGATGTCCAATTCTACAATATCCTCGAAATCGGATACAAGCTGTGATATCCGCAAGATAGTGTCAACTACTGCATCAATATCACTTGGTTCCTCGCCCCTTACTCCACTAAGTAATGTGCCCATTTTTGTTTCAGAAATCAAATCAGCTGCATCACTACGGGTCATCGGTGCAAGTCTGAATGCCACATCCTTCAGATAGTTGACAAAGATCCCACCAGCTCCAAACATAATCAAAGGGCCAAACTGTATATCGCGCGAACATCCGATAATCAGCTCCTTTCCGTTCTCTGCCATTTCCTGGACATCTATACCATAAACGACTGCCCTCGGTACATGCGTCTTGACATTATCGAGAATCTGAAGAAAGGCATTTTCTACCTCTTCCTCGGATTTCATGCCAATCATAAGACCACCAATGTCGCTCTTGTGAACGATATCTGGACTAGCAATCTTCATGACAACAGGGAAACCTATGTCACCAGCAATCACCTTTGCTTCCTTGGCACTTGTGGCCAGTTTCGTTCTCGCGACTCGAATACCATATGCTTCAGCTATTTCATGTGCTTCACTGCCCAGCATCACTCTTCTTCGGTCATCTCGAACGCTTCTGATTATCTCCTTGACACGCTTCTTATCCACCTCGAACCTGGGAGGTGCTTCATCCTTTAGACTATCCCGCAGGACTGTATATCGATAGAGTTCAGCAATGGCATTTACAGCACGCTCAGGAAAGTCGAAGACAGGAATACCCCCTTCATTCAATACAATTCGTGGATAAATCATCGAGTTCCCGCCCATGAACACGGCTAAGAGAGGCTTGTTTGGATACTTCCTGTGAGATTCAACAATTGCCTGGGCTGTTTCTGTTTCTTTTGTCATTGCCTGTGGTGTAAGTAGAACCAGAACAGAGTCTACATTTTCATCCTGTAGTGTAGCCTCGACACAGAGCGCATAGTCCTCTGGTTGAGCAGTCCCGAGTGCATCAACTGGATTGTATACGGAAGCTGCAGAAGGCAATCCCTTTTTCATCTTCTCGATAGTGGATGGCAAAAATTGAGCCATCTGTAGACCATTCATCTCGACTGCATCAGTTGTAAGGATTCCAGGACCTCCAGCATTAGTTACAATTGCCACACGATTTCCCTTCGGCAAGTAGCAGTCATCAAACACATTTGCCACGTCAAATAACTCTGACATACTATCTGCTCGAATCACACCACATTGCTTGAAAGCAACAGAATAGGCAGTATCGCTTCCCGCCAGTGAGCCCGTGTGAGATGATGCTGCTCTGGCACCTGCTGCGCTAATACCGGATTTGACCACATAGATAGGCTTGCGTGGAGCAACATCCCGGCAGACTTCCATGAACTTCTTGCCATCAACCACTGATTCAATGTAAAGAAGTAAGAAATTTGTGTCGGGATCTCTTCCGAAGGCTTCTATGAAATCTGCTTCATCAAGTTGGGCTTTGTTTCCTAGACTCACGAATTTTGAAAAACCGATCTTCTCCATTAGACTCCAATCAAGAATCCCTGTCATCAGGGCACCAGATTGAGAGGCAAAAGCCACACTGCCTTTCTCCGGAGTGCCCGCGGCAAATGATGCATTGTAGGGTGCGAAGGTGTTTACAATCCCTAGGCAATTTGGCCCTTGCACAATCATACCATATTTCTCTGCTATCTCAACTAT
>JBHLQS010000107.1:5553-9268 GCA_048883405.1 Candidatus Thorarchaeota archaeon | reverse complement strand
GATTGAAGTGAGTGTAATTATGGCATAGATCTGATGTCTAGTCACGAATAATTGCATCATTCTTTGCCCTTCACAGCTAGATGAATTGCTGCCAGCCCAAGTGTCATTTGTTGGGATACTACACTGGAAAAGCCTGCATCACGAAGAATTGCTTCTAGCTCCTCCACATGATAGAATCGTGGTACTGTGTAGGATAGATATGCATAGCCTGTCTTTGATCCAGATATCAGACTCCCAAGTGATTTGACTGTGAGTCGAATATATAGATGGAATAGCGACCGTATCAGACGAGAGCGAGGCTGGCTCGTTTCTAGGTTGAGAAAGCGTCCACCGGGTCGCAACACACGTTTGAATTCCCGAAAATACTCCAGGAGCGACTCTCGATTCTTGCTGATGTTTCGTGTGGCAAAGGAGATTGTGACTAAGTCAAACGAGTTGTCGGGATACGGGAGTTGTTTTACATCGGCTAGTGTCATTTCAATTCTCGATGCTTCATGCTTGCGTGCAGCCAACCGAGTCATTGGAAGTGAGAAGTCTGCTGTAATGACATCAGCAATACCTTTTGATGCTCTCTGAAGATATGCCGCTGTTTCACCTGTGCCACTGCAGACATCAAGCCATCTGGAGCCACCGCCGTTGACAGCGATGCGGGCCGCCTTTCGACGCCATAGAACATCGAGGCCGAATGTCAAGATGTGGTTGACGAGCTCATAGGTATGGGATACTTTGGAAAAGATGCGTTGGACGCCCTTGCTCATTTCAGTTCTGCAACTCAGTTGTGATGGTGGGATGGTGAAACATGGGCTCTAGATGAACCTACTGATAGAACGAATCAAGGGGGTGCGCCTAAAGCCTCGATGTTCAACGCGGCTGTCAACACTTACTGCAATCGCCGGTCTTCATCACAATGACTTTCGCGTCTTCAGCTATGTCTCCAAATACCTGATTGAAATAGCGTGCGGCTTCGATGTAGCCTGCGATGCCAGCTTCTGTCAAGCTATAGACTCTCTGACGTCCTTCCTTTTCACTCTTGACAGTACCTCGGTCCTCTAGATCCTTGAGGGCGGGATAGATAGTGCCTGGCGTAGGCTTGCTTCCTCGCCGCATAGCAATCTGTTCCGCAATCTGTTGCCCATTTAACGGACCGTTTCGAAGTTCCCACAGAATCTGGAATGTGAGCATGCCTCGCATATCGCAGCAGTCTGGAGGGCAACACTGCTCATTCTCACTATCCTCTGTCACGCATAATATCGGGTGTCCGATACATTTAAATGTATATGTAGGACGCCCGATATATGATAGTGTATTGGACATCCAATAAAAGGTGAAAGTCTTGACAGAGATGAAGAAAGTCAGTGAGATGTCATCAGAAGAGATCAAAGATGCTGTAAAGGACACTTATTCCAAGGTCGCTCAACCTGCGGGTGCCAGCTGTTGTGGTCAAACTGAAACAGAACAGGCGGCGTCTGATTGCGGAACATCCGGGTGTGGTCCTTCTGGCAATATTCGAACATCCTATGCAGAATCCCTTGGCTATTCAGTGAAAGACATGCCAGAGTCGGCGACAGAGTCATTTGCGGGATGTGGTAATCCTGTAGCCATTGCTAGCCTCAAGGAAGGAGAAGTAGTCTTAGATTTGGGGAGTGGAGCTGGACTAGACATGTTTCATGCGGCAAGGAAGGTTGGCAACACCGGTCGAGTGATAGGTGTTGATATGACTCCAGCAATGATCGAGAAAGCGAAGCGTGGAGCGGAGCAGCTTGGGCTTGAGAACGTCGAGTTCAGATTGGGCGACATAGAAAACCTGCCAGTGGAGGACAGCTCTATAGATGTCATCATCAGCAATTGCGTCATCAACCTCGCACCGGATAAAGGCAAGGTGTTTCGCGAAGCGTACAGAGTCCTTCGACCAGGCGGAAGAGTCATGGTTTCTGACATAGTTCTTGAAGCCAATTTGCCGGAAAAGGTACGTGACGAGATAGCCAACTATACGGGTTGCCTTGGAGGTGCCATTCTTGAGGAGGAGTATCTCCAGCACATGCGCGATGCAGGATTCGAGGGAGTAGAAGTCGTCAGCAAGACTGGTTTCGGTCAGGCATCCAGTGCAAAGATTGCGGCATACAAACCCAAGTAGGAGGGGCAAAACATGAACTGTGATGAACTCACTTCAAGCAACAATTGCTGTGCAGATTCCGATTCAAACCGTTCAATATCCAATATGGCAAATTGCATGGCAAGAGGGGCGCCTTCTAAGCATTGTGACGACTTTGATCTGTTAGAAGACCGGCTTTGGATCATCTAGAATATAGCATGCATAGGTAGGCTGCTCCCTGCAATAGCTGATTGCCCTCTACAAAGCTATGCAGAGGCGCGTTCCATTTTGATGAAGGGAGTATGGATGCTACTTTGAGCTGATAAACTCCACAGCATTGTCATCACAGATTACAGCACACAGCCCACAGCCATCGCACTTCTCTGGATTAACAACTGCCTTGCCATCGTGCATCTGAATTGCTACATATCCACCATCTGCACAGGCAATGACACACTTCTTACATCCAGTGCATTTGTCAGAAATCACATACGCTGTAATGGGTGAAAGCTTGCTAAGGGCCTCCCATGTAGTTATCTTAGGCAAGGCTTTCCCAACAACCTCATCGATACTAGCATAACCCTTGCGTTCCATGAAGGAGTCTAAGCCCGCTGTCATGTCCTTAATGATACCAAATCCGTACCACATTGCCGCTGTGCACACCTGCAGGGTCTTCGCACCTGCCATTAGATACTCAGTAGCGCTTCTCCAGTCTTCAATTCCTCCGATTCCAGAGATTGGAGTTTCAGGCAACGCATGAGCAACCTGAGAAACGAACCGAAGACCTATTGGTCGTACAGCAGGACCGCAGAAGCCGCCATATGTGCTGAGTTGCTCCTTCAGATTCGGTCCATAGGCAATAGGCATTGGTGTTGCAGTTTCAACATCTATTCCTATGAGGGACTCTACAGTGTTGATGGCAGATAGTCCGTCAGCTCCTCCTCTCACAGCGGCCTCAGCTATTGGAATCATATCTGTGACATTGGGAGTGAGTTTGACTAGCAATGGGAGATTGGTCCCTTTTCGTGCCCCCTTGGTCACGGCCTCGACGAGTTCGGGATTTTGCCCTATGAAGGCGCCCATATGCTTCTCAGGAGAACCGTGGGGACAAGACACGTTCAGTTCAATTGCATCCACCCCCGTCTGAGTCATCGTTTCTGCAAGTTTCTTCCATCCGTCAGGATCAGGGCTGCTCATGATGCTCGCGATAAGCACAAAATCCTCTGGAGCCTCCCGCTTGAGTTGGGGAATCCACTCATCGGTCCAAGTCGATAGCGGTTTTCGGGACAGGAGTTCTATGTTGTTCATTCCAATTGGCGAGCCCTCTCTTCTTAATACACCTAGCCTTGTGCGTGGGTCTACTGTTGGCTCTTCCGTCACAGTCTTGAGAACAGCACCTCCCCAGCCAAGTCTTGCCGCTCTGAGTATATGCCTAACATCCATTGTCGGCGGAGCGGATGAGAGCAAGAAAGGATTCTTGAAACTGATTCCTGCAAATTCCACAGCGAGCCTTTCCATGGACATTTCTCTGTAATCCTCCAACAATGAGGCATGTACAGTCCTCCCCTAAAGCCTTTGTCTGATGCCGAAACCCATGTATAACAGACTAGCCCAATCTCAAAT
>JBHLQS010000107.1:0-5453 GCA_048883405.1 Candidatus Thorarchaeota archaeon | reverse complement strand
TTTCTAGTGCTTCCGATGTTTCCCCAGTTCGTCTGAGTAGAACAGCAAGATTGTTGAGGATGGTAGCCAATAGGTCTGCAAAGAAGACAACCTCTGGAGCCTTTTGGGCAATCTCTCTTGCAATATCAAATGCTTCTCGATAGGCCTCTTCAGCCTCTGAGATTCTATTGGTCTGCCTCAGAAGAACGCCGAGGTTGTTAAGATTCCACGCTGCAACATTCAGATGTTTGCCCGGGGAGTTGGCAATGAGTCTTCTGTGTATGCTAAGAGCCTCCCGACATGCTTCTTCGGCCTCCGAGGTTCTATCAGTCTGCCTGAGCAGAACTGCATAGTCAAGGAGCGCCCAAGCAAGGAACGTCAAGAATACACCGGGAGTTTCCTCAACATGTTCTCTTGACATAGCCAGCGCCTCTTGATATTTCTCCTCAGCCTCTAGGTACCTACCAACCTGCTTTAGAGGCAGTGCCAGATTCGTGAGGTGTAGTACCAAAGTATGCGAGAACGCCTCTGGTTCCTTATTTGCAAGTTCCTTTGTAAGCTGGAGCGCCTCTCGATATAGGCCAATTGCTTCATATGGTCTGTTGGTCAATCTCAGTAATTCACCAACGTTGTTGCTACAGACGGCCGTACCAACTTCAAGCTCTCGCTGTTCCTTGCCTAGTTCTCTCGAGATTCCGAGCGCTTCTCTGCAGATTCCGAGCGCTTGCCGTTGACTCTTTTCCGCCTCTGAAGTCCTGCCTGTGATGAAAAATACATTCCCCATATAACTCAGAGATGCTGTGATTCCTCTTGTGAGATCGGATGATGCTGTCTGGGCGGATTCTTGATATAGCTGATATGCCTCTGTGACTTTTTCTAAAGCCTCTTCTGGCTTATAGATACTTAACAGAAACCTACCGAATAGTTGCAGTATCAAAGCCATATCTTGGGAACGAAAACCCAAGGTCTTTCTATCAAGCCCCCTGTAAATCTTGAGAGACTCTCGGAAAGATTCCTCAGTTTCCGAATCTCTCTGTGTCCTACTTAGTAGGGATCCAAGAAAGCTTAGAATCAGTGCAAGATGCACTAAGAGTTCGTCTGGAATGCTCTCACCAAATTCACGAAGTGTTCCAAGGGCACTGAGAAGTGCATGTTCTCCGTCTGCCACTCTGTTCATCCAAGTCAGAACCCCTCCTCTTAGCCCCTGCGCAATCGCCTGACCTTCCTTCGTGTCTATCCTGATTGCATCAACAAGCACGAGAGCATCAGAAAAGCTGTAGTTCCACCTCAAATCCATCACGGCTGACATGGCTCTTGCCTCTGCATCCCTCTCCGATGCAAGTGCTCGAACGGATACAGCAAGTCCAAGAAGAGCGTAGTCAGACTCGGCAACCGATGACTTCTCGAGAAGTGTGGCCACCTCATCTGTCGAGGCCTTTAGTCGTTTGCCGAGTTCGGCTGTGATGAGTTCCCTTGCTAGGTCGTGTAGCACCCAAGTCTCGTCCCCTCTGTCCTTGACAAAACTGAGACGAATCAATCTGTCCCATTGGTCCGTCCTCAGCGCCGGCGCAATTATGTTCATTATTCGCCGATTGAAGAATGGGACAAGACCTGCCTTCTCAACAAGCTCAAATAGAGGCTCGGCTTGACCGAATAGTCTTCTCCAGGTCTTGAGTCGTACAGTTTCAAGTGTGTCTGCACGCAAGTCTTCCACATCGTTGAGTGAGAGGCTACCGGAATCTGCAAGGTCGCATATCGCACCTACCACGAACGGATTCCCACCACTCACACTGACAATTCGGTCCTGAAGCTCTGGACTTTCAATGCCACGTTGTTCAAGGAGCTCGACGCAGCTCTGTCTGTCGAGCTCTGTGAGCTCGGACTCCTCGATCTCCAGGTCTTCACCTGTATCACTAGACAGGGCGTGTCTGCTCGCAACGACTCCAACGCAGTTGGACAAGGAACACAGGAATACATACCAGATCTCGGTTTCGCTGATATCTCTACCACGGTAGCGCCACCGGCACGTTTCACTGTCTACACGCTCTGAGTGATCGAAAAGGAACACAATGGGCCGTTCAGGAGCCTTACGGTTATTCAAGTCTTCCAGCAATGCATCAAGATACAAGAACTCGGCGTGCCGTGGCTCCTTCCACAGTATCTCCAGCAACCGCTGAATGTAATCCTTGCCAAGGCGAGTCTGTAGCCACTCTCCCAACTCACCGTATTTCCCCTTCAGCTTGGGACCCACCTTGGCCCCAACTGCCCCAATGGCACTGCCGATACTTGCCAGAGAGCCGATGAACGGTATGGCCATCACAACTTCCTTGGCCCATTCACGGCCCTCCTCTTTGACCGGTTCTAGTCCTTCGACAAACCGGAGCCGAATCTGCCAGAGCACGTCAAAACGCCGCAGATTCACACCAAGGTGGACAGCTCCCCTAGCAATGACATTCAAACGATCATAGAACTCAGTGTATCGTTCACAGTCAAGATAGATGGTTTCATCAATTCTGCTCTTCCAGTAGTCCAAGAGTGAGCTCTTCCCAATCCCCCCGATTCCACGAAGATGAAGTACAACGCTCCGCTCCTTGCACCGTTCAAGTGCCTCAGTCATCCAGTCTAAATACTCCACACGGTCTACAAACACGCGTTCGGATGGCTCGTAGTGTTCGTACATACTCCTGACCCTGCATCACGCGATAACGTCAATTGGAAAGGGTCTTACATAAGCACGCCGGTACTCACGTTGGTATTCCATACATCCGACATCTTGGTATCCAGCTACCACCTTCTCGACTACGTTAAATGTATGATGGAGCCCCTGAAGTCTTTAGATGACAGTCTTGCTGTCTGCACGTTACGATGACTCATAAAATCTTTAGGCACGAATTGCTCAGTATTATGCTGCTCAGAATCAACGGGTGGATAAAATGACTGATGAATTGGTTCCCAAAGACCTGCGTAAGCAGTATTCAGAGAAAGAGATTCTTGAGATTGAGAAAGAACATATGGCCCCTGCGGTCGCCCACTATTATGAAGATCCAGTACTCTTCGTGAATGGTGAAGGAGCTACCCTTGAGGACAGCTCCGGAAACCAGTACATAGACCTGTTTGCAGGAATCTGCACAACAATCACTGGATACAACCATCCGAAGTATGTTGCCACCATCAAGTGGCAGGCCGAGCGTCTTGTGTACACTAGTTCGATGTACGCAACTGTTCCGTATGCAGTACTTGTAAAACGACTTGCCAGGATTGCCCCGGTTGGGTTGACTCAATCATTCATTGTTAATAGCGGTTCTGAGGCCAATGAGGCGGCACTCTTTATGGCTCGCAAATATGCCAATAATCCGTACATTGTTGCATGTTCACGAGCTTACCACGGTCGTACGACACTAACCAGAGAGCTCTCGAGTGCAGGATGGCGTACAGTCCCAGAAAGCCACCCCTCGGGCGTTAGGTTCACTCCATTCGGATACTGTTTTCGGTGTCAGTTCGGCAAGGAGTATCCCGATTGTGACATGGAATGTGCCCGCTATCTCAGAGAAGTTATCCGAACGCAGACAAACAACGCTGTTGCAGCCTTCATCGCAGAGCCAATTCAGGGAGTCGGAGGAATCATTCAGCCACCTTCAGAGTACTTCCAGATTGTAAATGAAATTGTCAAAGAGTACGGAGGGCTGTTTATCTCCGATGAGGTACAGACGGGATTTGGAAGGACTGGAGAGAAATGGTGGGGAATACAGCATACGGGGGTCGACCCAGACATTATCACCCTGGCGAAAGGATTCGGCAGTGGAATTCCAATTGCTGGTTTCATTACAAGCCCGGAGATAGCTCACGACTTCAACATTATGGATGGCTTTGCAACTTTTGGAGGCAACCCTTTGTCTTGTGCGGCTGCTGTAGCTGTTATTGAGATTATTGAAGAAAGCAACTACTTGGAGAAGGCTGCGAAACTTGGAAACGCCTTGAAGAAGAAGCTCAAGACACTCGAAGAAGATCACAAGCTAGTTGGTGAGGTTCGTGGGCAGGGGATGATGCTGGGCGTTGAACTCGTCCGGGACGAGGTCACAAAGGATCCAGCCTCAAAGGAGATGATGCAAGTCATGGAACTCACTAAGAAGAAAGGCCTGCTCGTTGGAAAGGGTGGACTCGATGGTAACGTGATCAGAGTTCAGCCGCCACTTGAGCTTACGGATGAACAGATTGACAAGTCATGTGCGATCCTTGACGAGGTCTTCTCTGAGGTTGAGAAGAAGATGTGATGCATGTCTAGGGATTAGTAAGACGCCCATAGCTGTCTGGTCTTCGGTCGCGATAGAACTGCCAGACATTTCGCACCTCACGTATCATATCGAGGTCTATCTCCCCTACAACAAGCTCTTCCTTCTCGCGTGACCCCTTCACTACAATCTGGCCACGCGGGTCAGCGATATAGGAACTGCCGTAGAACATACCTGTCTTCCAGGGCTCCTCACCCACACGATTGATTGCAGCAATGAAGTAGCCGTTGGCCACCGCATGCGCTGGTTGTTCCAATGACCATAGGTGTTCAGACAGCCCCGCAACAGTAGCAGAGGGGTTGAACACAATCTCTGCACCATTCAGACCGAGGGCACGAGCTCCCTCAGGGAAGTGTCTATCATAGCAAATATAGACGCCAACCTTTGCGAATGCGGTTTCAAACACAGGATATCCAAGATTTCCAGGACGGAAGTAGAACTTCTCCCAAAAGCCGGGGTCAAGATGTGGAATGTGCATCTTTCTCATCTTACCCAACAAAGTGCCGTCTGAATCGATGACAACTGCAGTGTTGTAATAGACACCGACTCCCTCCTCCTCATACATGGGTGCAATTAGAACGAGATTGTGTTTCTTGGCTAATTCGCACATTCGGTCGCTCAAGGGACCAGGGATGGGCTCCGCATACTTGTACCACTTTCTATCCTGCTCTGCGCAGAAGTAGGGACCGTAGAACAACTCCTGGAAACACAGAATCTGAACTTTCTGTTGCACAGCAATGTCTGCAAACCCCTCATGTTTCCGGATCATCTTCTCGATGTTCTCCTCGATTTTTCCTTCGTCCTTGACATCGCCTTCCCATTGAGCCTGAACCAAGCCGATGCGTACTGTTCTCATTGATGCCACTCCAAATCCTTTGGTAAATTCGACAGTAGTTTACTCGCCTAATAGGAGTTTCCTAAATCGATTTATGGCAGCATCCCTAATAGTTAGAAGGGTCTTTCCATGGTCGATTTGGATCTAATTATCAAAAACGGCAAGATTGTGACTGTTTCTGATACATACTCTGCGGACATTGGTGTAAGTGACGGCAAGATTGTGAATATTGCACAGGATTTGCCAGACAATGGTGCAAAGGTGGTTGACGCCAAGGGGATGTATGTATTCCCTGGGGGCATAGATGTACATGTCCACTTACAGCTGCCGTTCTCAGGAACCATTTCAGC
>JBHLQS010000106.1:0-9279 GCA_048883405.1 Candidatus Thorarchaeota archaeon | reverse complement strand
TTCAGCGAGCAATCTACTCTGTCCCTGGCTCTGATGACCTTGCAGACCTCTATCGTAGGATAGCAGAGGACAAGACCGCCAAGATCCAGGGCTTCTCCTTTGACCAAGTTCAGAGAGAGGTATTCTCGCCAATCCTATCGGAGCTTGACTCTCTGTCAGTAGAAGACCCAGGCAGCTATTCTGAGGACATGATCAATGCCCGTTGGGTGGAACGAATCAACATCTTCCTGACGAATCATAGAGTGTTCCCCAAGAATGTGTTCCCTCTACCGCACTATTACCCATTCCTGAGGAAGGCTGTAGTCGACATGATACTTAGGGACCGGATTGAATTGCCAAAGGTCAAAGAGATGTTCGGTGACTTCTACCGCTGGATCAAATTGTTCATGGACCGCTATGTCAGTGATCTTGATTGAATGACGACACAACCTTAAGGAGAAGTCCTATTCTCTGAGATGTCATGCTCAACCCAAGGGTGGACCCAGAGGCATTTGTTCGGGCTTACGCGCCTATCTTGCACTTCCATCCAAGGGAAGGAGAGCAATGTTGCTATCCATCTGATGCAGAGGAGATATTTGCCAAGTATGGATCAGACTGGACGCAGTTCAAAGATGATGCGAGCCCAAAGACATTCCAGCCAGATGCACCCTGCTACTATGAGTACTGGCTGGATGAGGACATGTTCCAGATCAAGTATTGGTTCTGGTATCGATACAACGATTTTCCTGGACCCCCTCTTGGTCGTGGTAAACACAGAGGAGACTGGGAGCATGTAGAGGTCAGACATTATCCACCAAGGTCGGAAACGCTGTGCACCATCTGGCTCCTCTCGACCCATCTCAAGGCACTGCTCGTTTCATATCCAGGATTCTGCACGCTCCCTGGATTCACTCCAGAGCCAATCTCACTTACTGATAAACATGTACATGTATGGGTTGCATTGGGATCACATGCCAACTTCCCCTCACCTAATGGTCCCAAAAAGCGAATTGCCCTGATTTGGAGGGACAGCACGGCCAATGGCGGTGAAGAATGGCATACCGAAAGAAGCCTCAAATTGATTGATGACACGAACTTTGCAAACTATGTTGGGAGGTGGGGTAACAGGAGGTCACCTAGAGGACCAAGGAACCCCTACAACAGCAGAACTAGGAATGCCCCCCTAGTCGAGCCAATTCCTGTCAATCCATGAACTCAATCTTCTCTCCGAACTCTTCAGCAAAGCCGGAGAGGCTCTCTACAGTCATTGCATCAAGAGGAATTCCATTTTTCTCTCGTTGATCATGGATTTCGAACTCCTTCTCTCCATGAACATAGATTCTCGGGCAGTTCTCAGCTTTGCTTGAATTGTGGAGGAGGTCAACGTAATCATCCATCCTCTTCTTGAAAGCTTCAATGTCCATGAAAAACGCAGGATCGAGAACCATGAAGAAATGGCTAACTCGAGGATGATGGACAGCCCCTTCCTTTCTGAACACCACGTCAGGTCCATAATTGGAGCCTGACAGAACTCCACTCAGGACGTCCACCATCATCGAAAGACCATAGCCCTTGTGGCCTCCGTGCAGCTCGCCCTCACCGCCTAGAGGAAGAATGCCACCTCCATACCCATGCAGAACATTGTTCAGTACGCGTGCTGGATCATCGGTACTGACACCATTCTCATCAGTGGCCCATCCTAGAGGTGTCTTCTGCCCAAGACGGTCATAGACCTCGAGCTTTCCACGTGGCACTACGCTGGTAGCAAGGTCCATCACCCAGGGACGATTTCGAAACCCCGGCACAGCGATGGAGATTGGATTTGTTCCCAGTATTGCATCCTTAGCAAAGGTTGGTACAACGAGAGGCTCTGAATTTGTCAGTGATATTCCTATGAGGTCGTGTTCGAGAGCCTTCATGGCATAATAGCCGGCGAAGCCATAGTGGTTAGAGTTGAAGACCGTAACAAGTCCAATACCCTCCTTTTTCCCTTTGGCGATAGCGAGGTTTATCCCGAACATGCCAGCGTTCTGCCCTACGCCATTTCGAGCATTGACATTGGCAAGAACACTGTTCTCTCTCACAATCTCCGGAGTAATGTCAGGTATGATATATCCATCCTTGATTCCTCCAACATATCGTTTCACTCGACCCACTCCATGGGAGTCGATGCCCCTCAGATTTGAAGCAACAAGGTTGTCGGCAACGTGATGTGCACTATCTTCAGGCACGCCACATTTCATCATGACCTTCTTGACAAAGCTGTACAGACTTTCCCAATGTATCAGCCTCTCACTCATCATAGAACCGCCTTGGAGATGATAGACGAGAGCGTGTAGTTCTGTGATAAAAGCATCAGGTTTTGAACACCAGATTCAGACATTCTCCAAAGAGCTGTCCCACGGAGTCCTGCGCGGAATCCAACGCGGAACGTTCTCAGCATATCGCAGATACTCATCACCGAATCGTTTCACAAGCCCTGGCTCCTCAGACTTGATGAAATAGAAATGGTTCACAATGAGGCAAAGAAGGAACCATAGGTATAGCCAGATTGACCCAAAGAGAATTGACTCCCCAAGGAGCATCAAGAGGACCCCTGCTATCATAGGGTTCCTCATATGACGATAGATTCCTTGAACGACCAGTTTCTGAGGGGGACTCCAAGGTGCGAGGGTTCCCTGCCCAATTCTATCAAACATCTTGATAGTAATTCCAAGAAGAAACAGACCACCAATTATTAGAGGAATGGAAATAGCAATGGCTAGATAATTGAATGGAAATAGCATTAGCCAGCTTGGTAGCCAATTAGTGAAAAACAGGACAAGAATGGGGAGAAGAATTGTCACTATAAAGGGTAGCATGAATGACTGTGCATGTGCCCTTCTGCTCACTCTCAGGACGCCCCTAATTGTCATCGATTGCGAGTAGACCCTTCTTCAGCACGGTGTCAGTTGGGATTTCCATCGGTTCCGGATAGTCACGGTTGAAGTGAGCCCCACGACTCTCCTTTCGCATGCGTGCCATCTTGATTATCAGCTCAGCAACAGTAGCGATGTTACGCAACTCAACGAGGTCTGGATTGATAACAAAGTCCCAATAGAACTCCTCAATCTCCTTGGCGATGAATTCGATTCGATTTCTGGCACGAATAAGCCTCTTGTTTGTCCTTACAATACCTACATAGTTGACCATCAATCTCCTGACTTCATCCCAGAGATGGGAGATAACAACATGTTCGTCTGGATCAGTGGCTTCTCCCGGATCCCACGGTGGCATTTCAACTATCTCAATCGGTTGCTTAATCTCCTCTGCAACAGCTATGGAGGCATTGTGGGCCATTACTGCACCCTCTAGGAGCGAGTTAGACGCCAGTCTGTTCGCACCATGGAACCCTGTACCAGCAGTTTCTCCGATGGCATAGAGACCTGCAACATCTGTCCGACCGTTTATATCAGCCTTGACGCCGCCGCAGACGTAATGCACGGCTGGCACAATAGGAATTGGCTCCTTTGTTATGTCTATACCAGCCTGAAGACAGGTTTCATAGATAACCGGGAATCTGTCACGAATGAAGTCTGCATCTTTGAAGGAGATGTCCAGGTAGGCATGGTCAGCACCAGTCTGCTTCAATTCATGATCGATTGCCCTTGCCACGATGTCACGCGGTGCCAGTTCGGCATCTTCATGATGTCTATCCATGAATCGTTCGCCATTTGGACCAAGCAGCACGGCGCCCTCACCGCGCAATGCCTCTGAAATTAGGAATGAACGGATTTTTGGATGAAATAGGATGGTTGGATGAAACTGAATGAACTCCAGATTTGTGATAGAAGCACCAGCGCGATAAGCCATTGCGATCCCATCACCAGTCGAGATGTCAGGATTGCTTGTGTAGAGGAACACTCTGCCCGCTCCGCCTGTGGCTAGGACAGTGACCTTAGCGATGAACCTGTCAACCATTCCTGTGTTGATGTCGAGTACATAGGCTCCCATGACCCTTGCATTGCTGGTGAAGAGGTTGACAGCCACATGGTGTTCAAAAACCTCGATATTAGACTCCTTTCTGACCTTGGAGATGAGGACCCTCTCAATGTCCGCACCGGTGTGGTCTTTCACATGCAAGACCCTTCGATGACTGTGCCCTCCCTCCATGCCTAGGTCGAGCTCATCACTCTTTTCATTCTCACGGAGATCGAAATCTACCCCAAGGTCCATCAGTTCCTGTATAATACCAGGGCCTTGACGAACTATGTTTTCCACCACATCAAGATGACAGAGACCTGCACCCACAGTGATTGTGTCCTCTATGTGAGATTCAACCGAGTCTTCGCGGGAGATGACGGCAGCGATTCCACCTTGAGCTTTGCTTGTTGCACAATCAGAAAGGGTTGCTTTCGTCAGTAGATGGACTCTGCCATGTTTTGCTACTTTTAGTGAGAATAGTAGACCAGATATTCCTGTGCCAATCACCAGGAAGTCGCACTTGCGAATATCGCTCAAGGTAGCTGTCACCTCTATGTCTGCAGCCCCTTCCAGCAGTTAAGTCATTTCCCCAGAGGCTTTGCTCTGCCATGTAATCCTATGAGTAGTGTCTAGGTGGTATTGGAGTAGTTCCTCGGGACTTGGTGACATGGACCTCCCGGTTGAAACATACGATATGGGGCAAATGCAGCAAGCCTCCGTCATCTATGAACAGTTGCAATCACGTTTGCGGAGAGGGGCATGATTCTAATGTAGGGGGAAACTGGATCTCTTGCTCTGTCGATAATGACGCCACCATAGGCCTTCACCATGGGGAGTGCAAAGTGAGTAGGAACTTGTATAATTAGCTCTCGCGGAAGATCCTTCATGCCCACCTCGATCTGATGCTGATTGGTCGAAACGCCAACTCCGATATTTACTTCGCCATGATTCGTTGGGAGTGATTTCACCGTCAAAGGTATTGAAGAGGTATACCATTCATCCGAGATAGCAGGAAGAATTACCAGATCCTCGCCGTCCTCCGATAGAACCATCTCGCGAACGAGCAATAAAAGGTCAACAGCTGCCATTAGACTACATCCATCACCACCACTACCTCCAGACGTTCGGAGGTTCACGAATTCCGGAAGAGTGTAGAACTCTGAAGCCAGTTCCATCACTCTCTCCAGCATCTGCAGAGTGGCATACTCATCCTTTCGAAGGACATGAAAATGTGCAAGTCGGAGTCCTAAATGGCTGGACACCCTTCCAATGGGAGCCGGGAGCCTGATGAGTTGCTTTGAAACCAGACTACTCACTGAGGCGATTATCGCCTCAACAGAATCTGTTGGAAGGAGGTTGCCACCTAGAAGTACAATCGCATCGAGTAGATTCAATGCATCAATCTGTCCCTCAGCACTTGCAAACACATCCTCCTTAGCAAACAGACGCTCTACATTCTTAGTCACTAGAAACATGTACTGAACAACGGCCTCACTAATAGAATCGAACCTCTCCTTGTCACCCAAAGTGTCGTATGCGTTGCTGGCAAGTACAAGTGCAGCCAATCTCCAGAGGGCGTCAGACAAATCGATGAGCTGCCAAGGCTCGTGGGATTCAGGAAGTCCAGGTTCTGGCTCCAGAGGCTCGTCAGACATTTCTTTAGAGGCGCCGAGTATCTCATCCACGCCAAGAAACTCCTTGTCCTCAGGTGTGAGAATTTCGGTAAAAGCCTCAGGGGCCTCCGTTGGTTTTGAAGCGGCTATTTGCCCCTCAATCGTATCTAGAATTCTCTTCGTCAAGTCATCCATGAAGGGAGAGATACTCCTAAGGAATTCAACTTCATTGCTGTGAATATAGTACTGCAATACTCCCCAAAGATAAGGTCCAAACATGGTTGAATCAGCATCTTGCGGGACCATAGTAGGTTTTCCAATCGCCAATGAAAGCGCCCTTGCCTGTCGGAGATTTCCAGTTCGCGAAAGCGCTAGAAGCACACGGGCTTTCTCGAGCCAGCTCACAACAGAGTCATCCAGTATTGCAGATGTCGCCTTGATTGCCAATGTGGCCTTAGCCTGGACAACTAACGGATCCAAGCCCCTGTTTGGAAAGGCAAAATTGGTCGTCCTGTCCACGAAGTCAAACCAGTTGCCTACTGTGATATCACGCATTTTCGTCCTAGCGGGAAAATCGATCTTCTCATCAGATTTGGTGATAGGCCTTAATGGACTAATGAAAAAGAAGCGTTTTGAAGCAGCTGGTGCCAAATTCACCTCATAGCGTAGTACGGCTGTGGCTAGACCCTTAGCAGCACTGAATTCATTGTCAAATCGCTGCGTCTGTGTCATTATTGTTTCGGAAAGATTTGGATTATCACCCGTCGACAGCACAATTGAGCTTGGCTTTACATTTGCACTAAATGCAAGCAGGCCATTGGCATAGAGATGGTATTTCTCCTTGTCAAACTCCAAAGTTTCTATTGGCTCGACGCCTCTCACTGACATAGGCCGGAGAACTGCATGGAAGACAAAACTCGCTTTTGTAAGCGAATGATTCTTCACTAGAACTTCATTGTAGACGGCTTCCTCTCCATTGCGACTGACATGATAGATGTGCCTGGAAAACTCGATGGGCCCCCTGATGGTCTTCCACTCGAAAATCTGATCTTCAGGTGAAACTAGCGAAAGTCTTGGTCCATCGCTGTCCGCAGTCGTGGGATGAATCAATGCTCCATTGTATTCAGGCCAGAAGTCCAAAGATCCACATTGGGGAAGAACAGTGACTAGACCACTCTCATCAGTCACTGCATAACACCTAGCACCAGGATTTCCCACAACGGTCCAGTTTCTCAGATGGTCATTCGAAACTCCAGTTTCATCAAACGGAGTTTTTTGCCTTTGTATGCGGGCCCAGCGCGGTAACATCCAAGGCTCGGCAGCTGCGTATATACGACCATTGAGACCAGTACGCAATTGCTCAGCTTCGTCTTCAAGACCGAGTTCTCGAGAATCGATGGTCAGGCGATTGTTTCTGGCGACACGCCGCAATCGGTCCAGACTATCATCATCGATTGTGTTGAACATCGGTTCTGCCTCTTAACTGATGAGAAACTAATCTGTTTGCTCGCATCTACTGGCTATTAATGTATCAGGTAGATGCCCCCTTAGAAGGAGGATAGGACTATAGATACCTAAGCCTTAATAGCGAAAATCAGGGGGTTGAACATCAGACAGGCAAAACTACTGGGGTATAGATGCATCTTCTAAGAGGGAATCCAAAATGGCGGAAACACTTACCAAACCATCTCGTCGCATACGAAATATGGTGGCAAAGGAACTCCGCCTTATAGTAAAAGACAAGGTGGCACTCTTTCTCATTTTCCTATTGCCCGCAGCACTCATCGGTATGCTCTGGTGGGTGAGTGATATGAGTGAAGTTGGGGGAACATCTCTGGGAGGGGGAGGTGGCGGAATGGGAGGAGGCACTGGAGATGCCGGAGAGAATGAAACAGTAGAGAGTGCAGGAATTATTCTTGGCATAATAGACCAAGACACGACACGCACCTACGACGGGGAGGACTTGTCTGAGAACTTCACAGCATTTGTGGAATTAATTGTCGATGAAGTTGTGATGTATAACGATACTGACGTTGCGTTCGATGCATTATACAATCAGACCATAGACGGTTTTATAGTCATACCGGATGGTTTTGAGAAAAACCTCACGATAAACGAGCCTACTTACATCGAGATGCATGTGGATTCCACGGACCTTATTGGTCAAAGCCTGGTCCAAGGTGTCGTTCAAGGTTCGGTCATCGCGTTCAGGGCATCCAAACTGTGGATTATATCAGAAGTGTTCCCAAATATGGTGACTGAGTTCGTTCCTGAGGGGTCAACCTTAATGGCCTCATTTGGAGGCTTCATTGTTGTCTTCTCATCCTACCTTGGAATTGCGATGACTGCGGCACAGAGTATTGTTGGAGACATTCCCCTCAGGAGAATGCTTCTGACGCCCACGAATAGGCTGGAAGTTATTGTCGCCAAGGTGCTAGCCTATGTGGTTATTGGATTCTTTCAGTCCCTCCTACTGATTTCTCTGTGGGTCATCGTCTTCAACCTCAATCTCAATACAGGATTCGAGTCCCTTGTAATAATAATGAGTCTCACTTCATTGACAGGCTCAACCACTGGAATCCTCATCTCTGCTGTGGCTGGCACTCGATTACAGGCCAATCAGATGTTCCTATTCGTGATGTTCGCAACTGTGATTCTCGCAGGCTTCTTTATCGACGTGGGATTCTTGGATGAGATACTTCCGATGAATCTCGGATTGAATGTGCTAATAGCCACCGCATTCAAGGGGCTGACACTTTTTGATGTCTGGCCATCCATAGCGACTCTACTGGGATTCTCAGTCATAGCTGTCCTAGCTGCTTCGTTCATATTCTCCAAGAAACCGACGCTTGATTAGGTGAATAAAAATGGTAGAGAAACCAGAACTTGAATCAACCAGTGCCGAGGGTGCTCCTGCATTTGTAGAAGAGGCCTACTTCTCAGGAGCCAGACTGGCAGAGGCCATTGATTGGTGCATAGCTCGAGATGACCGTGAGCTGCATATTGATGTCCAGGGCACACTAACATCTAGTGGAAGGGAAGTCAAGTTCAAGGGTCGAATCCTCAAGGTAAAGAAAGGAGTTCTCACTAGGAGGATTGCAGTCTATGTTGAGGAAGACTTGAGACGGAGAAGAAGAGGTGACCTCGACCTAGTCTTGACCGTGGGAGGAGATAGCGCCACACAAGAGGATGTTGCAGCCACTGAAATAACGCTGCAGAACTACCTGAAGAGAAACCTATCTGATGAGCTCTATTATGATGGAAAGGATCTGCAGCAAGCAGTAAAGGACATGGTTCGAATCAAGAGTGAACAAAGCGTGTGCACTGTCTGGGGTAAGCGAGCCTCCGACAAATTGCCAATTATGATCACTGGGAATGTGGTTGGTTTTTCCACAGAAGCTCTTCAGCCACAGAAAGGAACAATCCTTCCTGAAGGCTTCCTCGAGGTACGAGTGGAGCCAGAAGGCGTGATTGGGGATCCTAAGATATACCTAGTAGCGCAACCTCAGTTGCTCCTTGGACCTAGGTCTAACCCAAATCTAACGATAATTGCGGAAAAGGTCTACATTCAGCCCTTTGCATGGAAGGAGGCCCCAGCCTATAGAGATGTTTTAGAGGCTAGGAACCTGACTGTGAAGCTGAAGAGTGGCCAGAAGCTGATTGAGAATGTTTCCTTTGCACTCCAGGAAGGAGAAATGCTAGCTATTATTGGAGAATCAGGGGC
>JBHLQS010000105.1:0-9348 GCA_048883405.1 Candidatus Thorarchaeota archaeon | reverse complement strand
TTTTCAACAGCTTTTCCATTGCATCAGCTAAACCACCAGTTCTTCCATCTACAGTCATTCCATCAGATTGCTTCAATTCGATAAGCTCAATCACATCAAATTTAATTGCCTTACCAGGAACCGATTTACCTTTCTTTGGCAAAAGCACCTCCTTGCCAACTAGGGCTCCTGACACCTGGTCTATGACACCAATTTCCTCACGTCTGAGTCGGAGGAACTTACGTATGAGAACTGCATCATAGATGCAATAGAATTCATACTTCAGGGATGGTTTGCTTGCTTTAGCTGTTTCGGCTGCGACTCCAAGAAATTCTGCACCATCATTGAGGGCAAGCTTCATTGCTTTCTCAGGTTTGACCTTCTCTTTGAAGTAGAACATCTTCTTCTTCCTTTGGTCAATCTTCATCTTGGCGTTGGCACCAGTTATTTTGAACATCGATGCAGACACCTTGCGCTTTGAGGACTTCTTCTTGGCCAATGTTGACACCATTTCTACAGTGGAATCTCAGCTATAAGTCATCTTTGGCCGCTTGATTCGATTCACTTGTGTGAGAATGCGGCCTTGATATTATCCCCAGACACGAATATCCGAGCAAAGCCTACGCGCTCGAATTGGAGGAATGTACCCTCCTCTATTTCACGCATTCCAGGTTCCCCAAGTCCTGTGACTATCTCACCATCAATCATCGTCAATTCGACTGGCACAGAGCCTTGCTTCGGAATCCAATGGAGGATTGAACCTCCAACTTGGCGAACTTCATCAACATCTAGGCTGTGGAATGTGCCCATTGGTTTCTTACCTTTCTTCATAGTGAAATTCGCCAAATCCTTCAGTCTGAAGATTTCTCCTTCAGGCAATTTCTCATAGTCCCTATCAGATATGCCAACCGTAACAGGCGAGTCAGCATTCTGACGTGAAAGCGGTATTCTGCGAATGCCACGTTTTGGAAAATCTGGATGTACTGGAGCTTCTGCGAATTGAACATTTTCAGGGATTTGATTCAAATCTAACCAGACAGGCGATGCCACAAAGAATGCCCGCGGAGCATCGGCATCACGAAGCTTGCGATTCTCTGCGTACACAGCCTTCATTGACATTGAGATATCGGTGATACTGAGACCCAAATCTAGTAGTGCCTTTCTAATGGCATCAGGATGTATTCCCCTCTTCTGCAATGACTGCAGACTCCATGTTCGGGGATCATCCCATCCGGAATAGACGCCCTCGAGTACTTCCTTTCGTGATTTACTTTTACTGAGCTTGGCATCTTGAAATTTCAATCGGCCGAAGTAAATAAGCTCGGGATGCTGCCATCCATAGACATTCCAGATGTGTTGCTCGATCTTGCCCTCTTTCACCAGGTCTTTGCCCCGAATAATATGCGTGACTCCCAACTCATGATCGTCAATGCCCCATGAATATTCCAGAAGGGGCCAAACGCGATATTTCGTGCCCACTCGATAATGTTCCGTTTCGGAGATTCGCAGGATCACATGGTCCCGCATGGCAGGATCTGGATCAGTCATACCTGTCCTTAGCCGTACAGCCGCGCCTCTCTCAGGATAGGTTCCATCCAACATCATTTCCCATCGGGCCATGTTCTCCTCTGTGGTAAGAAAGCTACAACTGCATGCCTTTCCCTTGACCTTATGCTCGGTCCTCCAGACATCTGCATCACAGTCACATACGTAAGCCTCGTTGCGATTGATGAGATCAACTGCATATTTGTAGAAGAGTTCTAGCCTGTCAGATTTGTATATTGTATGATGCCAATTGACATTGAGATATTCGAGCCCTTCCGGAATAAGGTCAAAGGCATCTGGCTCCACCGCCTTATCCGCTGATCCAATGGTATCATCAAAGACAAGAATCAATTCGCCATTATATCGCTTGACGTAGTAATCATTGAGAATGACCATTCTTGCGTTGCCTATATGCAATGGACCTGAAGGAAAAGGTGCGAGCCGCATTACCACTTTGGGCCATTTGTCAACATTGGGAAGATCTGGAAGCTCCTTACTATCAATGGCCTCAGGGGCTACCTCCAACATTTCTGGGGCGATCTTCTTGAGCTCAGCTCGCTGCTCCTCCACGGACATCTTCTCAACCTCTGACACCAAGCGTTGAGCGATCTCCTTTATCTCAGGAGCACGAGAGCGGAGGTCAGCTCTAGCGCCCATCATCGCGCTCATGACCGACTTCACAGTTGGTTTGCCATCATACTTGACACCGTTGTCCAATACGAATTTGCGAACCTCGTTCTCAAGATTGTCCAAATACAACAACTCTGGAACAAAACCTTGTTCGACTCATTTAACGTTAACTGGACGGCAAAACGGTATCACAGGGACACGCTTATTTGGCAAAAATGAGGGTTCGTATGTATTACTACGATTCCATGGTGCAGAAATGTGTCGGAACTGAAGTGTTGCAAGCTATGCGGGGCATTCTATACCTGCGATCATAAGGGGGAGTGTTGCCCAGAATGCGAGCACTACGACCCTCTAGACAATCTCTGTATGGCTAGCCATCTCAAGAAGAAAGCAAAGCGAGATGCCACACTGGAAGAGAGAAATGAAGATATCGACCCTGATACCTTCCTATTTGAGGATGACGACGACGAGGATGACGACGACGATGACCTGCCTCCTGAGCGAGAACTGGAAGAGGAGGATGAATTCCTCGACGACGATTGGGACTAGTCCTACGGTGCCAGCAGTATCAGGTTGTAGAAGTAAAGTCCCAGCAAGCCTAATGCAATGAGCACGAGCAGGGTTGCATTTCCAACTAGCCACATTCGGGCATTGTTTTTTGATATATTGATTGGACCCAGTGGTTTCAAACCGGTTGGAGCACTGCTTGTGACATCTACAGAACGCCAAATTATCTCCAATGGATTTGCATCACTGGGAAAGACATCCAAGTAGAGATGCGAAGCATATCCCATTAGAAAGAGGGCAGTGATGTAATATTCAGTGTGAGCTCCGATGCTCAATGTATATGAAGACACAATGCTTTGCGCAACATTGACAAGTGTCATCAAGACAATGAGCAGTGGGAGAATAATTGAATGGAAGATTATGTTTCTGTGTCGTCCGATTCCAAGAAATGGGATATCCCAATCAGGCATAAGCGCGCCTGACATTGTTATCACGGCGCCGATGAAAATCGAGATGTTCCCAATGAAAGGAATTCCCGAGATCCATTGGTAGTAGACAGCTCCACATAACGAGCCTATGCAGAAAGTCATGAATGACATCGCTCCCACAGCGCCACGATTGCTACTTGTACGGTTGGCCATGTCCTTGTGTGGAGCTTTGAAGAACAAGATTGGCACGGCAAAAACAGTAAGTACAATACCACCCGCAATGTAGTAGAAGAGCAGATCAAAGAGAAGGCCCGTGCCAGCAAGCCAGACACTGAAAGCATAGATTAGTGTATATAGTCCTACAAAGAGAGAGAATGCGAATATCATATGTGATAGACGATTCATCGGAAACTCCTCAGTGCCGTTGAGTGACTTGCGAGGGTCTTATTTCTTTCCCCGAAGCCCAGGGAACCAATACTGCGTACTCTTTGAATAACTTCGCTGCATTTTGGCGACACCCTCCTCGACCAGCAAATCCAGAGCGTTCTTGACCCGCTCTTCAGTCCAACCAAGCTTCACAATCGCCGCTTCAATTGTCAAACTTCCATCCCCGTCTGCTGCCAGACTCATGAGCTGTTGAGGATCATCGGTCAAAGCAACCGGGATAAATTTCACAATCACTGCTCCGCTCTCGAGTGTGGAAAGTCCTTCAATGAGACCTTCCTTAGCCATATCCTTGATGATGTCTTCCGCTTCATCTGAACTAGTCGCCCAGCCCATGTTGTCAAGACGCAAAAGGAGTTCAGAGAAGAGCATCACTCCACCAGATTCCCTGGAATCTTCAGCAAGCCGTAGAATGTCTCGTCTCACGCCATCAGTTCGATCGTTTCGTTTAAGGAGGCCTTTGACCATGCCTCGCTTCTTTCTTGCCTGAGCAATCCAAGCCTCTGAATCATATCCTAGCTCAGATAGCAATTCGACCAGCGCACTTCTGTATGCTGGAATCTTTAGAAGTGTAGCCCCTTGTTTCTCGAATGCCTCTCCGAGCCTTTCTCGAATTCGTTCAATTCTATTTGCACGATCAAGAAGCACATCCAGCTCCCTATCCAATCTCTCCTCTTTTGAAAGCGGGCTAAGTACTACTGGAACGACGATATTTCCTGACGTGTTGAGTGTGAACTCCAAATGGCGTTCACGATAGCCTTTGGCACTGACTCGTCCTTCATAATTGCTCTTTGGAAGCGAGGCTTTTATCACACCATTAGAGTCTGAACTCGCAGTAAAAGCACCCAACTCAAGAATAGCTTCGGGCACCGGATTTCCTGAATCGTCGTAAATATGGAATCTAACCCTGCAAGCTGCATCTCCCGCCGGGAAGACTCTGGACCTTTTCACCCTCCTTGCTTTGACGCTCTGCTCAGGAATGCCATCGAGAATTGAGTCCAACTCCTGCATCATTGATCTTTTGACCAAGCCATCTGCTATGAGAGATTGAGTCCCTTCTCGGAGCAACTCGCGTGCATGTTTTGATGCTAGAAGACTCATCTCTGTTGAGAGTTCTCTGATGTGTTTTCTCAGGGTCACATCGTCATTTGCACGGCTAGTGATTATGCTTGCTATGTTACTCATCGCATCCGATGATGGTATGAAGACATCAGCAAATTCTCGCAAACGCCCAACTTTTTGCCGCTCATCCCTTAGTCGAGAAGGTGGATATACCATGATTTGTAGACGCCCTCTCTTGGAGAAACCAGCCATGATAAAAGGAATTAGAAGAATTGATGATCCATCCTGTATTTCTATTCCTCTTAATGGTACAAGGTAATCATCTAGAAGCTCCTTTTGCTTTCGAATTGTGGAGCTCATTGTATTAATCTCATTGCGCAGAAGTTCCTCCTGCTCTAGCAGCTTTTTTGAAGTGTCATGAGTGCGTCCAAACAATTCATCGAGTCGTGCTTCATCCCTCTTCAGCGCATCGGCTCTTGCTTTTCTTTCATGCTTCAATTCTGTGGCATCGCGTCTTTGTTCTAGACGAGAATCGAGCATCTCGATCTCTCTCTTCAAGAAGGCTATTCGTTGCTCCAGTCTACTGGTTTTATGAGATGACTCAGATTTGCTCTCATCGACAATATGCTGAATTCTCTGATGAAT
The DNA here is from genome assembly GCA_048883405.1 of Candidatus Thorarchaeota archaeon. Lineage (GTDB taxonomy): Archaea > Asgardarchaeota > Thorarchaeia > Thorarchaeales > Thorarchaeaceae > SMTZ1-83. The sequence goes on along the minus strand of JBHLQS010000105.1, from coordinate 4,108 downwards.
CATATCCAGCAATTTTGAGAGAAGATCATTAGCCGAGTCAATAGTGCTGGAAGTTTCGTATAGCATGTCAAATAGACGAGATGCTTCTTTGCTGCTAATAGCCTCTGGTAAAACAAGACCAAATTCCTCCACAACGTCATTAATTGGCCAATCCATAAGGTCTGAGATTCCATCAGCCTGCTCGCCAGATAGCAATCCAAGAATGGTCATCTCATTACTCTTCATCAGAGATGCAACAATATTGTGTGTTTCTTCAATACACTTTTGGAGCTGTTTTGCGGTTTCAGCTGATTCAATGCAGTTCTGAATGCCTGAAATATCAATCCTAGCCATTGGCAGCAAATTCCCAGAGCTAATTCCGAGCAGCTCAATCAAGAAGCAGAAGTTTGGTATCGAAGACTGCACGACCATTATGGGATAGTATGTCTTAAGGACGAACTCCAGTTCTTGGCCATTTCGAGCTTCAAGTGCACGCATTACCATTGATGCAAGTACATACTCCTCAGGAACGGCCTGCTCCATTGGTGGACCTCCTGCCAACTGGATACTACGGGCTGCGGTTGTCGGGATGATGAGATTGTCCTTCTCAATGTCCATTGGGGTCCACTTCTTTCGTTGGTAAAGAAATCCTTTTCATCCTTTCTAACACCTCATTCAGTGGTTTCCGAGAGCGCCTTCTTAGGTTATGGAGCGCAAAAAGACAATGAGGAGAAACAAACCAGTTCTGGATCCCTATTGCACTCATTGTGGAGGGTACAAGGGAATAGGATTCTGTGAAAATGAGTCCTGCTCGGGTTATAAAGCAGAGGATGTATCTATTCAGGCCAAGATAAAATTGTCATGTGTGCTCTGTAGAAATGATGGTACTTTATCGTGCAATCGTTGCAGTAGCATATACTGTGATGCGCATTCTGTGAATAGCAGCGAATGCACGTTCGAAGGACTGAATCATCATATCGGAACATGTGTAATCTGTGGAGTTTCTGTATGCGAGAATTGCTGGATTTTGGATGAAAAGGGAAACATCCGATGCATTGAGCATTTCGAATAGGGCTGAGGGAATACATAACGGTCATTCTTTTATGCAATGATTGCCTGTCCGAGATGGGAACGACAAATGCCAGAAGCCGCCTTCATCGTTCAATTAGATGACTTTCATGGGTTCCTTGTAAAGAAGCGTCATCCCTCTTCTCTTGCATTGACAGAGACTATGCTTAATCTCGTCTATTTTGAGCATCAGCAAGGAAAAGAGGAGGATATCAGAGATTCCGAGATTGAGGGGATGAGAATTGCTTCCTTTGCCACGGAAGCCTTCCCAGGCTGGACAGTGTGCTATGTACTAGACGAGGAGGATGTTCTTGAGGAGTTCTCGCATGAACTCAAGGGAATGGGCAGATTCATGCTGGAACTCATGAATGCCGACCCAGATGCATTAGATATTGAAGAAGTGTTGGCTAAGAAAAGCTCAATGCCCGTTGTTGATGACGAGCAAAAAGCCGCCGCTATCTACATGACGCCTTCCTCAGCTCTTCTTCTAGAAAGGCTCCACACGGAGGGTGCTGAGAGCACTGCCAAACTGTCCATGTGGCTAAAGAATCAGATTCAGAGTGATAATGTGGACCTGAGGGAAGCGATTACGCCTTTGATGGATTCAGGCATCGTAGCAGTGGAGATTGTCGGCAAGTTGGAAACAGCTTTCCTATTGAGAGATGTGTTTCCGCATAGATCTCCACCAGTTGAGTCTTTCAGAGCCACCAATGTCACTCATCCTAATTTAATATCCCAATATCAAGAGTATGTTAAGAACTTCTTTTCTCCAGACCCGCCCACAAAGGGCTACAATCCCACTTTGCCTGTTACCGATCCAAATTCACCGATTCTTGAAGATAGAGAAAAGATTGCGAGAATTATAGCAAATAGCATCAACTACGCAGTTCTAGATTGCTTAAGAAATGGGCCCCTTCGACTGGGTCAAATTGCCAGTGAGATTTCATTCCCAGATGGTGTTGTCCAGAGGGCTTTATGGGCTATGGAAGCAGAAAGAATAGTTGCGATTTTTGAGGAAGAAGGAGTTTGGGCACTAGTCACGAATCCAAAGATGGAAATCTTCATGCCGGAATATATCCTTCCGATAGTCGCAACAAAGATTCAAGAGAAGAAGATTAGTTCAGATACCGCAAGAAGATATTTGGAGCTTCTCGCGCAGACTTGGAGTGAGTAAGTTGATTCGAAGTGTCTATATTTTGGGTCAAGAAGGAGATGTTGTCTACTCCAAAGAATATGCCAAGAGCGACTCAAAGGCAAGTCTGGTTGAGTTTCTTGTAAATCTTGTCCAGTTCCTTAGGAGTGTCGATCTTGAAGGAAAGACGGAGTTTATGAATGTAGCCATTTCTCGAATATTCTTCGCTCAAAGAGACCTCTTCACGTTTGTCTTTGTTGCTGACAAAGCAGACGATTCTGTACAGATTGAAGACAAGATGACTCAAATGGTTGAAACCTTCATGAAGGATTTTGCCAACCTAGCCACCGCTAAGCAGCCCTTGGACGGATTCGATGCCAAGGTGGATGAAATTGCAGTAACCATGGTCAAAGTGGCAATCCTTGGCTTCGCGGGTGTGGGCAAAACAACGACTCTGCATTTGTTAAGAGGAGAAACATTGCCGCTTGTTCACGATCCAACAATAGGCGTAAGCATCAAGCGGCTCCCTGAAGAAGTCCAGAATGCGAACATTGTCCTCTGGGACTTGGCTGGACAATCGAGGTTCAGCATCCTTTGGGCGAAGATGATTGCAAATGCCCAGGTGGTCGTTATCGTTACTGATAGCACGCTCGAAAACGTCCTGCGAAGCAAGAAACTTGTCACTCTAGTAAAGGATGAGGTTCCTGAAGCAAAGGTAATTGGAATCGCAAACAAGCAAGACCTCCCAACAGCCTTGACACCTGAGAGAGTAGGACAGATTATCGGGATACCAACCTATGAATTGGTTGCTATTGATATCTCATACAGAGACCGGTTGATTCAGATAATTCGCAAAGCGATTCTTGAGGGAAAGGCTGAAACCAAGGCTGCCTGATGGAGTTTCAGGAATCCTCTCAAAATGCGCAAAGCACGTGAATTCAAGTTTTATGTGGAATATCCACCACGGCAAAGGTTAAGAACCATACACAGGCAGTATCGTTATAGTAGGCTATACTAAGGTGACATTTCATGGCCTTTGACATAGGTGAATTAACAACAAAACTGAAAGAAATCGAAACCTACGCTATGAAGGTTGCAGAAACCAAGAAGCTTGCCGATCAGTTGGCCGAGAACCTGGCCAAGATGAAGACGGCAATAAACAAGACGATTAATGATAGCTTCGCAGAAATTGCCACTCAGATTGATACACTGAGAAAGAATATGGAGGAAATGGAGAGCGTTAAGGCAACTGCACCTGCTGCTGTGGCCGCACCTGCTACTGAACCCACTCCCGAACCAACTCCTGCACCAACAGCAGAACCGACGCCTGCTCCCGAACCAACTCCTGCAGCAGCTCCAACTCCCGAGCCAGCAGCGGCGCCACCAGCAGAACCGGTTGCAGCTGAAGGCAGTGATCAACTAGATTTCCTGCTTCAACAGAAGGATCGGCTAAAGGCTTCACTTACGGATCTTCGATTTGACTACATGAGAGGCTATATTCCAGAGGATGATTACAAATCTAAGGAAGCAGAGCTGGATTCTCAGCTCGAAGAGATTGATCGTCAGATTGCTGGTCTGAAGTAGTGATGATACAAGGCGACCATTAGTCTGAAAGATGACATTGGTCAGCCCGTAGCTTCTTTTTCCAATTTCACATTCATATGTATGTCAATAGCATGCAATGTGAAGAGATTGAGCTTTGAGTGACGATTGTACCGTCGGAGGCATCAACGAACGATTCTCATTTATCGGATTTCTTGGTCGTCTTCTTGGCCTTTGGCTTCTCTTCAGCCTTTTTCGTGGTCTTCTTTGTGGTGGTCTTTTTAGCTGCGGACTTATCTTCAGTCTTCTTAGTTGACTTTTTGGCGGTGGTCCTTTTGGGTTTCTTCTCAGCCTTCTTCTTCGTGGTCTTCTTCTTCGGCTTGGCCT
>JBHLQS010000104.1:0-9463 GCA_048883405.1 Candidatus Thorarchaeota archaeon | reverse complement strand
ATGATAGAACCTTCCACACCTCAGGAAGCTCACGACATGGTCAAATGGGCCTTTGAGGTCTCAGAGAAACACAAGACACTCGTCATCATGAGGACAACAACAAGAGTCAATCACCAGAGGGGCATGGTCAATCTCGGAGAATTAGACAGAACCCCGTTCAAGAAAAACCGATGGGCGGATGTCAAGGGTCAATATTTCACTGTCGGGGCAGTCGCTCGTAGGTTGAAGGCCGGCTTGATTGAGAAGGCCAAGGCTATCAAAGAGGACTTCGAGAAAACTCCGTTCAATTTCATTGACAAAGGAAAAGGAGAAGTCGGAGTTCTAACAGCAGGCGTCTGCTACCTTCACTCAAAGGAGGCAATGAAGAATCTCGGCGTTGATCTCCCTGTGTTCAAGCTTGGTACAATCTATCCATTGCCTGAGAAGAAGTTGGCAGAGTTCATCAAGCCACTTCAAACACTGATTGTTGTAGAGGAGCTGACTCCGTATCTAGAAACCAAGATTACAGCGGTGGCGAAGGATGTGAATCCCTCGCTATACATAGTTGGTAAGAAGTCAGGGCACTTCTCGGAAATGCTTGAATACAACGTACCAATCGTTGAGAAGGTGTTCGCTGAAGTACTGGACACCAAACCAAGCATAGACTATGATGCTGTCCTAGAAAAAGCAAATCGACTGAAGGAAGTCCTCCCAGATAGACCGCCGATCTTCTGTCCCGGATGCCCACACCGTGGAACTCTCTGGGCTTTCAGACAAGCACTGCAACAACTAAGAATCCGCGAAAAGATTGTCTTCAATAACGACATAGGCTGCTATAGTATGGCCTTTCTACCTCCAAACGAGTTCTCTGATTCTATGCTTGCAATGGGAGCGTCTCTGGGAGTCTCCGCTGGGATGGAACTGGCTCTCGAAGACAAGGTGATAGCAATGGTGGGAGATTCTACCCTGTATCATGCCGCGTTGCCGGGCATAATCAACCTCATCCACCACAACTCGAATGTAACGCTCTTTGTACTGGATAATGCAGTGACTGCGATGACTGGCCAGCAGTACAATCCAAACTCGCCATACAATGCTGGAGGCCAGCCAGCGAAGAAAATCAACATGGAAAAGATGTTCGAAGCGCTGGGAGCTGGAAGCGTCACCATCATTGATCCATATGAGACTCGAGATTGCATTGGATCCATCAAGAAAGCGATAGAGGCAGATGGATTCAATGTGATTATCTCCAGACGAGAATGTGCCCTCTACGGAGACCGTCTCAAGAAGAACGCTGGTCAGAAGATCATCCCAGGTGAGAATGACAAGGACACCTGCAGAGGAGTCTATGCGTGTGTCCGAGAATTCTACTGCCCAGCTATAGCAGTTGATGAGAGCGACTACAAGATGATGATTCAAGCTGACCTATGTGATGGATGCCTGGAATGTCGACAAGTTTGCCCTGTTGATGCACCCCAGCAAATGGAGGTGAAGAGATGAAGAAATCAGATACTTTCAACATTATGTTCGCAGGTGTCGGAGGGCAGGGCTTAATGCTTCTCTCGGCAATCCTCGGCAAAGCAGCAGTAGACTCTGGTCTGGAAGTCAAGACCGGCGAACAACATGGACTCTCTCAAAGACAGGGATCAATCTATGTTCACTTTAGAATTGGCAAACCCATCTCTCCATTGATACCCTACGGCAAGGCTGACATGGTCATCGCAATGGAGGCTAGCGAAGTGCTTCGATACATCGAGTATCTAAAGGAGGGGGGAGTGGTCATCATGAGCAATCGCAGAATGGCGTCTGTCACTGAAACCGAAACCATTGCGCTGGACAAGGAGAAGAAGACGCACTATCTGACAGTGGACCAAATAGTTGAGAAGATCAATGAAGTCACTGACAAGGTGATTCTACTTGATTCCCTGAACCTAGCAATCCAAGCTGGAAATGCAAGGACAGAGAACTCTGTTCTAATTGGAGCCACAGCTGCCTGTGAGGATTTTCCAATCTCAGCCGAAGAGGTTCGAAAGGCTGTTCTAGCTCTTGTACCACCAAAGACGGTGGACGCCAATTCGAAAGCCTTTGACCTAGGTAGAGATGCCGGTGGTGCCTGTCTACAACCCTAGCGTGACAATAGCTTTCGATACGCAACGGCCACAATGACAAGGAGGACAATGACGCCAGCAATCAATAAGTATGGCGTGGGTCCTGCGAAAATATCTAGCGGTTGGACAGCCACCATTACAGTATCGACGGCTATATTCCCTGCAAAATCACTAACTTCAATCGTGTAGTTGTATTCTCCTGCATCGAGTCCCCATACTGGCACTGCTATGGATTCAGATGATGAATTCCAATCTCCTGACATCAGAGTTGTTCCATCAACCCATACCTCGTAGCTCAGAGGATAATCATCGCTCAGAATCCATATTATTGTCTCGCCTGAACTCCCTCCCACAAAGTAGCCAATGTCATCGGGATGATTCAAAACAGGTGCGGTCTTGTCCCGATATGGCTCCATGCCTATTCGATTCAGTTCCAGCTCACCAGTCTTCTCCATGGTTGTGGTATTGTAACTGTCAAGAGAATAGTGTGAGAGGTAACCATCCTCCTTGAAGTAATCCACATGTACAAAGATTGTAATTCCTTCTTCGACGCTGATTACACCATATGTGAAGTTGTCATCATCCCAACTGTATCCCCAAAAATAGGGGTCGTCAGCATCGAGGGTAAAGTGATCGACATTCAGTGTGGTTGAGTAGAGGAAACTCATCAATGTCCAGTTGCCTATGGGCAGATGGAAATTAAGAGCCATCACGAGGACCAGGACGTATTCTCCTAAATCTGTCCCGTTAGTGAAATAGGCATCAAGAGTAACATATGGAATATCGGACCAGTTAGTCAGAGAGTCCGGAATTATAGGAAGGGGATCACTACTGTTGACATAAATCTCCTCATCAATCAGCATATCTTCGGCATCGAGATGCATCATGAAGTGAAACTCATCCTCAGGGTCGAAGCCCCATTCAAGCCCCTGATTAGTTTGTGCAACTACTAGTGGGTAGGAAAGCATTGCGATTATACATAAGACTACAAGAAATGCTTTTGCGCGGTTCATCCTACTTTCTCCTGAAGACAGTCAATCTCCAAGGGCATAGTCACTTCTGCCGTTAAAAACAAATCGTCAACTCAACAGCTAGTCTTTCATGCCGCCCAATCAGTAGAGTTATTAACCATAGTGAATTCTAGGAATCGGAGGCGATGAATCCTTGACGAAGCCAAGAATTCACGATGCTATCATAATTGGCGGAGGGCCAGGTGGGTGCTCTGCAGCTCTGCACCTTGCATACCATAAACGGGATGTTCTTGTCCTGGATCGAGGAACAAGTCCAATGAGTTTCCATCATAACACTATTGTCAATTTTGCATCTGGCGAAGCCTATCATGAGGGCCGTCCACTTCTCAGGAACCTTCAAGGAATTGCCAGAGCAGCTGGAGCAGAGATGAAGGAAGCTAATGTCGTTGAAGTGTCTGGCAGATACCCCCACTTTGTGGTACGTACAGACAAGAGTTACCGAACCAGCGACAAGTCCCAATACCATGCCAAGTTAATCCTGTTTGCTACTGGCACCTCCAGAAAGCATCCGAAAGTAAATGGAATGTGGAGGAGCTGGTTGCCAGTTGCCAATGTAGGCAATGCAGCTTTCTATTGCCCGGATTGCGAAGCGCCTCTCTGCAAAGATAAGGATGTGCTTGTCGTGAATGCGGGAACGGTTGGAAGTGCTCTCCACACAGCAAATTCATTGACTCGCTTCGCCTCTAGAATACGGATTCTCATGACTGAAGATTCATACATGCCTATTGATGAGCAAGACCTATCGAAATTAGATGAATCACCCTTTGAGTGGATGCGTGGAACAATCGAATCTGTTGAGGTTCCTTCCCCTGGAAAGATTCAGAGGATAACTCTCAAGGATGGGAAGAAAATTCGAGCCGAGGTGTTCTTTGTTGCTTTCGTAGCAGAACCAAGATCAGAACTTGCCCAGCAGATTGGAGTCCAGGTCGACGCGCGTGGAAACATAATCACTGACCACAGAGGAAAGACAAATGTCGAAGGAGTCTGGGCGGCGGGTGATTGTAGACCTATTACTCAGCAAATAGCCATGGCCATTGGTACGGGGAACTATGCAGCTTTAATGATGAATCAATTCCTTGGCAATGAGTATGAGATAGAGGAGCAGTTCGATCATCCCGATTATAGGGCACCTCTGCATATGAGCTAGGCTGGCTTCAGCGTCAAGAGTCTATATCCCTCATAAAGAGACATTGCCACAGCAACAAGCCCCACTGCTATGAACATGATGTCTTCTCCACGCAGTGGCCATTTGCAGAAGAATGCCAAATATACGACAAGCATTCCTGCAAATAGAGTTGCTAGAAATGCGAACCTAGGCAGAAACCGCTTTCCAATCCTTACGAAAAGAGTGAGAGAACCAACACGTACTGTCTTTATGACTGAATACTCTCCGTGAGCATTCTTGGATACTAGACCAGCAGACTCTAGCTTCTGAAGATGGTGCTTTGACAGGCTCGGACTTGATAAGCCGAGCTCTCTCTGAATCTCACGTACTCCCATCTGTTCACGGGTCAGCAAGAGAGAATAGACAGACATAGTTTTTCCTTTCAGAAGCTCCTCGATGTCCTTCTCTTCCACCTCGTGACTCATTCCATTTCCTCAAGTAGATGGTAGGGGGAAAAAGGAACCCCCTGCTATTCTAATTATCGTTCTGCGTGGTCACGACATTTATGGGTAATCCACTGCACCTGTAATGGTTGTGTAGAAGTCATTGATTGGAGTAGCAAGATATCCATCCTCATTGAGCCAATAGCCAGGTTGCCAGTTATACGTGTACGGAATTCCTGAATCATCGAAACCTCCGCTCCATGTGCCATTATTGATATACACAAGACCGTCGCTGCCCGTGAAGCCCATATTGAAAACAGAGTTGTCATCGAAGAAGATCATCATATAGAGCTCAATGGGCCACGTGTTTGGGAAGTCGGTCGGATGACTGGTAGCGTCTGACATCCTGCCAAGACCGTTGTCAATGAGTGATCCACTCAACGCAAACCATTGATCAGGGATGATTTCAGCACGGCCCGTGATGTTGCTAGAATAGGGACTGAAGAGGACCTCTATCATGCAGAAATCGGTGTCGTTCCTCCACATTCTAACTCCGTCTACAAAAGCTCCACTATGCTGAGTATCATAGTAGTTTGACAAATCCTCATTGACCAGTGTGCAGTTGTAGATCCAGAAGAAGTTGACATCCTCTCTGCGGCTGTTCAGATAGTCTGCTGCGAGAGGGCCGTAGCCCCCTCCCCCACCTGTGGTTGTTGTGGTTGTGGTAGTTGTGGTCGTTGTAGTTGTAGTTGGTCCAATTCCCCCCGGAAACCAAAACATTGCTGCAGCAAATCCTGCCACGATGATGACTGCCACAAGGATAGGGGCGAGCATCGTTCGCCCAAGACTGGAATCGTACTTTCTCATGGTCTTTTCACTTACCAAATACTGGGATGCATTTTGATAATATGCTACGCATTGAACACCCTGTTCAACCCATTGAACACTTGGCAATGAGCAGATGTTTAGCGTGCAAAGAGTTAAATATAGTGAATATTAACAATTGTTATTCACATTGTGTAAGGGAGTTGAATGACTGATAGAGACAAGAAGCTAATTGACCTTTTGAAAAAACAGATCGAGGTTGAGAAGCGGAACCTAATTACGCTAGCTGAAGCAGAGAACGATGCCAGAGAAACTGCTGTGCGTCTTGTGATGATGACCATGCGCCTTGATACAGGGAAACATCAGAAGTTCCTTGAGGGAATGATTGAGATGCTAACCACAACCGCATGTGACGAGTGGTCTGCAAAAGTTGGCAGATATGCAGGCAGGGTGTTGCTTGAGAGGAACGTCGTGGAACTCTTGAATGATGAGAATGATATGATCAAGCTAGCAAGTGACGCACTTGAACTTGTGAATGATCCGCTGGCCGCATTTCTGCTTGAGAAGCTCAAGGAAGAGGAAGAACGTCGATATGGCGAGATTGTAGAGCTTGTGAGGTTGATCAAGCAAGCCCCCCTCCAAGCTAGGAAGGGTGAGAAGGGGACGGATGTTGTCTGCGAGACCCTCTAGGACCTTTCTCTCCAAAGTACATACCGATAAGATAAAACGGACATACTAATGATGCAACTTGTCTATAGTCAAGCCTCAGTTGGGAGTCTGTAGGTGATAATTAATGGCCACACACAATGATGTTTCACAGGATTATATGAGTGTCACAGATTACATTGATCAAATGAGTCCCTCCCAAAAGGGAGGATTCGTTCGAAGAAGAGACGCCTACGAACTTAACAAGGATGCAGTGGAGATCCTCAAGACTTTCAAGGATGACTACGATTTCATTGTCTTCTTTGCAGATTGGTGCGGCGACTCGCGAAAGGCGGTACCAGTTCTATCACTCTTGGAGCAAGAACTCGGCATTAAAATAGCAGCACTAGGTGGCATGACGAAGCCTCCGTATGGCTCCAAGGCAATCTGGGCAATCCCTCCAAGCCCCGCTGAAGTAGAAACATTCGATATCCGAAGCAGTCCAACAATCATTATCTTCAAGAAGTCAGGCGAGGAAGTCGGGAGGATGAGGACGCGTCCCAAGAACACATCTACTGTTGAGGAAGAACTCATTTGGATAATAGAATCGAGTAACTGAACTGCACAACTGCTCAGTACTCTGCGTAGGCATTCACGTCCTTCTTCTTACATCCATCACAGTTTTCAAATCCAGGCCCAAGGCAATCCGCTGTCCTAGAGCCACCATGCTTCATCCCCCATTCTTGCATCAGGGTCAGCACGCCCCTGAGGTCCTCCCCCTTATTGGTGAGTGTGTAAGTGACACTTGGCGGAGTCACTTCGGGGTTGACTTCTCGATTCACAAGCCTCTCTGACACAAGCTCCTTCAGCCTGCCTGAGAGGACTTTGGCACTGATCCAATCCAAGGTCTTGTGTATCTCATTGAATCTAAGTCCGTTCATAGCTGGAGTTGTCATTAATGCCTGGAGAATCAGAATTGTCCATCGCTTCCCCAAGATGTTTGACGCGATAAACACTGGACAGGACATCACAGCCTCCTTGCTTCTAGCTTCCATTTCAGACACCCAAAGTCAATAGTCGATTACTTTTAGTTACTTACTATACGGTAACTAGTACCTTTATATAAGTTTGCTATTGGAAATGCCATGTGACTGACAATGGTTCGACGACTAATGATCATGATTGACGAGGACAAGTGCACAGGATGCGGCCTATGCGTGCCTAATTGCGCTGAGGGAGCGCTCAAGATAATTGACGGAAAAGCCAAGGTTGTTTCCGAGAGCTATTGTGACGGATTAGGCGCATGCCTTGGACACTGTCCGGAGGGAGCACTAACACTAAGAGAAGTGGAAACAGTGGAGTTTGATGAAGAGGCGGCTATGGCTTATGCTGCCGAAACTAGAGGGCAGGTAGCTGTGGCTGCTGCGGCAACTCATGGTGGCGGCGCCAATGTTGGATGCGCTGGCTCAGAAGCTTTTACATACGCTACGGGCCATGAGGAATCATCTCATGCCAGCACTATACCAGAGAGAGTTGCACCTTCTCAGCTTAGCCAATGGCCTGTGAAGCTGAAATTGTTGAGCCCTCAGCACCCAGTGTTTCAGGACTCAAGAATCGCGATAATGGCTGATTGCGCTGGTCCTGCTTATGCTGGCCTGCATCAGGACTTCATCAAGAATCGCGCCGCTATTATGGTCTGCCCTAAGTTTGAGGACTATGAGGCGAATCTCCACAGACTTAGCGCCATTTTTCAGAATCACAATATCAAGGATATCTCTCTTGTACATATGGAAGTTCCATGCTGCTTCGGCCTAGCTAGGCTCACACACGAAGCTATTCACAACTCCGGCAAAGAGATTCCACTTCGATCCTACGTGATTGGAGTAAAAGGCGAGATAAAGGCGGTCACATAGGGTTATGCTGAGCTAGCTTCCAAACTTAGTTCGACCAATGGTTCCATTTCATGTGATAGGAGTAACTCAATCCGGAACAACGCTTATGTTGAGGATAGCACCATACCTCGTGTTGTGGCGTGAAGGTTGGAAATACAGAATCGTGCTCTAAGAGCACTCTACGCAATAATCCTTGTCGGGGGCATATTTGAACTAGTAATGGGGGTTGTGATTCTTTTCGCGGGCGACATAGTAATCTTGATTTCAGGTGGATCCCCTATTCCGGTTTTTCCACTCTATTGGCGAACGATGGGACTGCTAGCTATTGCTCTTGGCAGTCTACAGATTCATGCATCAAGAGATATCGCGAGATACGTTGCCATTCCAATAGCAGCGAGCTGTGTCAGGTTGCTCCTGCCCATTCTCACCTACTTGCAGTTGCTGGATTCTCCAACAATGGGTGGGGCCTTGGTCATCTCAACAGCGTTTGATTTCTTCCTAGCTGTGGTGACACTAGTTTTGCTTTATAGAGTTGATCTGCTGGGTGGTCGAAGATGAACCAGACTTCGACATACTAGTCATGGTCAGCAGGCCATTTGGGAGTCATAGAGGAATAAGTTTCCCTGCCAGGATATGAAACAGCGACAGGCATGTGGGGTGTGTCAAACCCTAGGCCAACGTTTCCGTCCCTATCGACCATTATCAATCCAGCTTCGCCGCTAGTCCTTTCCTTTAGTAGCCGCATTGCCTTGGCAGATGCCTCCTGAGCATCTAGTCCTTCCTCAACGTAGAGAACGGCCATTCGAGCCATCACGATTCTCAGAATCTGTTCGCCCTTGCCAGTACAGCTTGCTGCTGCCACTTCATTAGCATATACTCCAGCTCCAATGATAGGAGAGTCCCCGACTCTTCCGGGAAATTGACCAGGCCAACCACTGGTCGACGAAGCTGAAGCAATGCGTCCGTTAGAATCGACTGCGACGCAACCAACAGTATCATGACCTTCTCTCTCTCCCATTGGCATATTTTTCGTTTCTCCTGGAGCATCTTCATGGCGGTAGCCGGTGTCAACCATTTCTTCGTAAAGCTTCTTTGCACCATCCCCTGCGACCTGACAGATAGGAGTTCGCTCAAGCACATAACGTGCAAGACTGATTGGATGGACTACATCTTGAACAGCAATCACCGCCCCACTCTCAAGCTTATTGCCATCCATAATCATGGCATTCCACTCCACATAGCCATCTCGATTCAGCCTGGCACCTCTGCCCGCAGTGAAAAGGTCGGTCTCTTCAAGTGTCCATATGGCGGATTCAGCGGCAGCAATGGCTGATGCACCCCTTTCCAGAAGCCGCATACCATTTTCAGCTGCGTTCTCAACTGCATGTATTATTGCGGGAATATGCTCCTCCCTGAATTTGGTTGCTCCTCCATG
>JBHLQS010000103.1:0-9505 GCA_048883405.1 Candidatus Thorarchaeota archaeon | reverse complement strand
TGATGAGGAGCGAGAGAAGGGTGTGATAACACATTCCTCTGGGAATCATGCCCAGGCGTTGGCACTGGCATCATCCAAACAGGGTGTCAGATGCACCGTTGTCATGCCAAGCAGTTCTCCTGCAGTGAAGATGGAAGCCACCAAGGGCTATGGCGCAGAGGTCGTTTTATGTGAACCAACGTTGGCATCTCGACAGCGCACCGCAGCTGCACTTATCGAGAAGCATGGATATACTCTCATTCATCCCTATGATAATCCCAACATCATTGCTGGAGCAGGAACAGCTGCATTCGAACTCATCAAGGAAGCAGGGTCTCTTGATGCTGTATTCGCTCCTGTTGGAGGGGGTGGGCTCCTGAGCGGCACCTCTATTGCCACAAAGGGTCTCCTGCCTGAAGCTGATGTCATTGCAGGGGAGCCGAAGGGTGCTGACGACGCACATCGCTCATTTACAACTGGAGAGATTCAGCCCTCTGTGAATCCAAGCACCATTGCTGATGGACTTCTCACTTCACTCTCCGAATTGACCTTCTCAATAATCCAGAAAAATGTAGACAGAATCGTGACAGTGAGTGATAAGGAAATTGTGGAAGCGATGCGCCTGCTCTGGGAAAGAATGAAGATCGTTGTCGAACCATCCGGAGCTGTTTCTCTTGCGGCTCTCTTGCAGATTTGTGATCAGCTTAGGGGACGACGCATTGGAGTGATTCTCAGCGGAGGAAATGTGGACCTCGAACTGTTCTTCTCGCAATATTCAGTCTAGGATGCTTCATCATCTATGAGAAAGCCCTCATCTATAGCCTTCTTAATCAACCTTTGAGCATATTCCCAAAGATCCTCTGAACCAATCTTCAGGGGTTTCTTCTTATCCACGATCTGAGATTTCACGATGCCATGCTTCTTCCACGACCATCCCCTATTGTGATAGCTGAGAATGAGAGGCTGAATTGCATCCATAGCAAAAGCGAACTTGGCTTCTGGAGTTTCCCGTGCCTCAAACTCCGTCCACAGCGAGAGCATGTCTTCAGCCTGGTCGTCGGGCAATAATCCGAAAATCCTTGCAGCAGCTTTCTTCTCTCTCTTAGCTTTTGTGGAATTGCCGACGGCATCATATAGAAACGTATCTCCAGCATCTATCTCTACAAGGTCGTGAATCAGAAGCATCTTGATGACTTTGAGAAGGTCAATACTTTGAGTATTGGAATATTCAGATAGAAGAAACGCCATGGCCGCAATATGCCAAGAGTGCTCGGAGTCATTCTCTTGTCGAGTACCATCAGTCAAGGCGGATTGACGTTCAATATGCTTGAGCTTGTCAATCTCCACAATGAAACGCATCTGCTGAGAGAGTCTATCAAAATCGACCATATATATTCCTCCAGAGTAATCGTTGGCCTACTTTTGGCCCATATCACTCTGTTGGAAGAGCAATAGGTTCGGCCAACTCCCCGTCCGCCGGGAGTTCGTTCAATTGTATAAAGGGCTTTAGAAATCCAGAAACCATTTCACGCTATAAAGACGCGGGACATAAGTTGGAACGCTGGATAATGCATGTAGACATGGATGCGTTCTTCGCCGCGGTGGAACAGTACAGAAATCATCCTGAGTTAGCTGGAAAGGCCGTCTGTGTAGGCCATGATCCGAAGGGCGGTCGTGGAAGAGGCGTGGTAAGGACTGCGTCCTATGAAGCAAGAGCCTTTGGTATTCACTCTGGCATGCCGGTTTCGAAGGCTTATCGCTTATGTCCTGAAGCTGTATTCATATCTGGGGAGTTCTCATCATATGGTGAAGCATCTGCAGAAGTAATGGATGTCCTTCGAAATTTCTCAGACGAAGGGAGGGTGCGAAGGGCCAGTATCGATGAAGCCTATATAGAGGTAACTGAGCATGTTCAAGACTATGACGGACCTTACTCATTAGCTCAGGCAATCCAAAACGAAGTCCGACACCGGACGAAGCTGCCCTGTTCAATTGGTGTAGCTCCAAATATGAGCGTAGCCAAAATTGCGACGGGAATAAGCAAACCATTAGGGATTACAGTGGTGGGTCAAGATCCAGAGGAGGTATTGAGGTTTCTATCTCCATTACCTGTGGATGCACTCAATGGCGTTGGCGCTAAGACTGCTCAAAGGCTACGAAAATACGATATAGAAACGCTAGGTCAGATTCATAGAATGACGATTACTGACCTCTGGCCAATGATGGGAAGAGGGTCACGCTGGTTGTACAACCGGGCACATGGAATAGACGATCGACCTTTGCTTGACAATGGGCCTCGCATAAGGAAGTCCATATCAAAGGACTTCACATTCATGGAAGACATTAATCCGGATGAGGTGAATTATCTTCATGGAACAATTACGAAAATGTGTGGAAGGATAGGCGACCGGCTTCGACAGAAATCTCTCAAGTTCAAAACAGTCACTGTCAAGATGCGATATGCAGATTACTCAACAATCCAGAGGAGCAAGTCAATCCCGGTGGAAACTGATGACCAAGAAATGCTCCAACAAATCGCGGTTGAGATCTTTGACAGAAAGAGGAATCCCGATAAATATCTGAGACTTCTTGGTGTGAAAATATCTGGTCTCTCAGAAGGAAGTACGCAATCGACCCTGACTGAATTCTTCTGAAATCTTGATACGTTGACTGATTGCCAGACCGGAAGAGCAATTTGCATCAATCATAGATCACAATCGTCTTATGATATTGGCAGACGGCGAAGTAGTAGAGGCTCAGTTTGTTGACCGACCGAATAGATTTCTTGGAAGGGTCGAGCTCAATGGAAGACTCACTGAAGTTTTCATTCCTAATCCTGGCAGAATGCATGAATTAATGATTTCTGGCAAACAGGTTTTCCTCCGACGCAAATCAGGCGCTCATCGTAAGACAAAGTATGACATGATTGGTGTTTCGCACGATGGAGTCTTAATCTCTATTGATACCAATCTACCGAACCGTTTCATGAAAGCTAACTTGCTGAATCATGCCTTTGACTGGTTTCAGCCCTATGACACTGTCATTGCTGAACCTCGGGTCTACGATGGTCGATTTGACTTCAAGTTGGAGGGTTCTAGGGGGGATACATTCATTGAGGTCAAGTCCTGCACACTTGTTGAGGATGGACATGCACTTTTTCCTGATGCGCCAACTGAGAGAGGAGCTAGACATCTCAGAAATCTTGCTAGAGCGCTTCAGGAAGAATTGGCAAGTCGAGCTGCAGTCGTCTTTGTAATCCAGAGACCTGACGCAACATCATTCTCTCCGAAGGCGGACACCGATCCCCAATTCGCAATTGAGCTGGAGCGCGCGCATAAAAAGGGAGTAGAAGTTTATCCATTAGTGACAGAAATCAAGAATTGGTCACTCGAGTTTCAAGGAATTATCCCCTATCTCCAAGATTTCTGAGTAATGATGATGATTGTGGAATACTTGTACCCATGACTTCTTATGTCATGAGTTTAAGTCTAAGCAATTGACCCCTAATTGACAAAGTGGCTGGAGGCGTCTCGACTGAGTGTAGAACTATCTGTAATTCAGATGATGACCGATGATGAGCTAGTGAGACTCGCTCGTGTCCTGAAGGTGCCAATCGCTAGTCGTACAGTGAAGCGCAGCTGGCTTGTCGAAGAATTGACTACAGCTATGCAAGAGCGAAAGGAAAAGCGAACTGATAAACCTATGATGCTGCCTGATCCTGCCATCGATATCAAGGGAATGTCAAAGAGCTTCGGTAAGACTTTGGCAGTAGACAAATTGGACCTCAAGGTTTCTCCTGGAGAAATCGTTGGTCTTGTCGGGCCTAATGGCGCGGGAAAGACAACAACACTTCGTGTCCTGACGGGGATAATCAAGCCAAGTGGAGGGGAGGTCTACGTGGGTGGCTATGACATTCTAAAAGCGCCTATTCCAGCAAAGGAGCTCATTGGATATATCCCAGAGAAGCCCACCTGCTATCCTAGCCTAACGGTGAGAGAATACCTGATGTTTATGGGCCGAATCTACGATGTCCCAAATGAAGAGACCATTGTTCGGATGAGTCATTTTCTTGACAAGTTCCAACTACGAGAGTATTTAGATAACTACATTGGAACACTCTCCAAGGGAAATCTGCAGAGAGCTCTTTTGGTTGGTATATTTGTTAGAGAGCCGCCTTTCGTTCTGGCTTTCGACGAGCCTATCTATGGACTCGACCCGCGCGGAGCTTGGAGCCTTAAAGCACATCTCAATGATCTGAAGAAGGAGAAGTCAGCCATTCTTGTATCTACTCACATTTTGGAAGTGGCGGAAAGCCTGTGTGATCGATTTGTAATAATGAATGATGCCAAAGTCGTGGGACGGGGGACTCTGAAAGAGCTGCTTGATGAGAGCAAACGTGCAACTAATCTGGAAGAAGTCTTTCTCGAACTAACCGGAGGCATCCCCGAATAGCCCATACAGGTGATTGAACTTGGTCAACACTACTTTTGCCTTGGCTAGGAATGAAGTCAGGATGTTGTGGAACCAGTTCAAGCGTACTATTAGAACTCCATCGATGTTGATGTTCTATGTTATAACTATCATTGGTGTGTATTTTGTCAGCGCAATTATATCAGCCGTCCTGAGCTTTGGCGGAGTTGTGGTCCTACTAGGAGTGACTATTGGAGAAGTGCTCGAGCGTGGGACACTATTCGCTGCAATGGGTGTCCTGACACTATCGTCTGTTGTGGGTGGGTATTTCGGAATTGGTGTGGCTGCTTCATTGACCATAGATGATGAGGCAATCGTGCTGGGTGCACCCGTCAAGCCATATCAACTCTTCATGAGTAGATATGTTCGTAGATTCATCCGAAAACTCGTCTTTGTCTTTGCTGGAGTCATTGCTATATTGCCTATAGTGACCTCGGCACACCTCCTGTTCATTCCACTGTTTCTGCTCCTTGTCACCACTGTTGGATATTTTGAAGTAAATTACTTCCTCGGAGGAATTGCATCCTACCTTAGAATCAAGCTACAGCAACGAACTCGCCATCCCTTGAGGCATTTACTTGTGGTCCTTCTCGGACTCGCCGTATTTCTCCCTACCATCCCTCAGATAACAGGAAGCTACTCAGAGGCTATGATGTTTCCTTCAAACGCCTTTGCTTACATACTGACTGAAGTCACAGGCGTCCTGGCGTGGGGATATGGTCCAATCTTAGGTCTGGTTTTCCTCACGCTAGGCTTCCTAATCTCATTCCTTCTCCTAGCTGTCCTATGTGACTTTGACTACTATGAAGTATTTGCAGCTGCTGTTGGGAGAGAGCAGGTCGAGGGCCGCTTCTCCAAGATCATCAGAGGTCAGATAGACTTCACACAGACCAGGTTTTCAGATCCGATGTCTTGGATCATGCTCAAAGACTTCTGGTCCAGAATGCGAAGCCCACTTCAGATATGGAAATATTTGTACGTCGTCTTTGGGACTATCTTTGTAGTGTACCTCAACGCGTTTCGCCCTACAAACCTCGCGCCCCTGCAGATTCCACCAGCACTCAGTTCAACCGCAATTCCAGCCTTTTTACTCATTGTGCTTCTCATGATTCAACTCAGCAGCGTCACTAGTCTCCTAAGTTTTGTAGATGAGCAAGAAAACATCTATCTATTGAAGGCCAGTCCATTCAAGCCGATAGATATAGTGCTCGCGAAATATCTACTGAGCCTTGTTGAGGTGGGAATGTCGTCAATTCCGGTTCTAGGTTTCATTGCGTATTTCTTCCGTGTCGAAGGATTTGCCGCCTTGCTCAGTCTAGCAGCTCCTCTGATTCTGATGTTTACAGCAACCGGAGTGGCTATTGGCGCATATGTCCCGGTCATCACAAATGACCCTAGGATGCTGCCCGTTCCGTTGGCATTCTCGTTCCCAGTAATTAATCTCACACTAGGCGCTGCCTTGATTGGCTTGGTGGCATCATTAGCACATGACCAGCTGATACTTGCCGCGCTTCCATTCTTTACATTGACAATTGTATTCACGTTTCTACGGGCAGGCGTTCGTGCGATGGACTCATTTCGCTAATCCCTCGACGAACGGCGAGTCTCAGCGCATT
The DNA here is from genome assembly GCA_048883405.1 of Candidatus Thorarchaeota archaeon. Classification (GTDB taxonomy): domain Archaea; phylum Asgardarchaeota; class Thorarchaeia; order Thorarchaeales; family Thorarchaeaceae; genus SMTZ1-83. Next base: position 3,440 of record JBHLQS010000103.1, on the reverse strand, counting down.
TGCAATCACAAGCAATGAAACTCCCATATCACCCACCCCGACCGCAAGCCAGAGTGTCGCCAATCCAGCTATGGCCAAAATAGCCACCACAGCTTTTATTCCGATTGAAACTGCAATGTTCTGTTTCACAATAGACATTGTCTTCTTGGCTTGCTGAATAAGAATAGGAATTTTCTCTAGGTCATCCTCCATCAAAGCCACGTCAGCTGTTTCCAAGGCCAAGTCCGATCCAATAACGCCCATTGCCACAGATACATCAGCAGCAGCCATAGCTGGGGCATCGTTGATTCCGTCGCCTATGAAAAGATGGGTTCCTTCGTCGGAGATGTCTTTCACGCTTTCCACTTTCTCATGAGGAAGGAGGTCCGCGTGAAATTCATCTACTTGGAGAATCTCCGCCACATGACTGGCTGTGGCATGGTTATCTCCTGTAAGCATTATGGATCTGATTCCCATCTTGGAAAGATTCTGTATTGCTCTCCTAGCAGTGTGACGAACTACATCCATGAGTCTAATAGTTCCAACGAGAGTACCATTTCTTGCTACGTAGACATCTGTTCCAATGACTGAAGATACTTCGCTATCGAAATCAATCCCTTCATCTGCCATCAGACCTTTGTTACCAGCGACAACTCTTTCCCCAGCGATTATTCCTGCGACACCGCGTCCGGCTATTGCCTGAAAGGAATCTACTTCACTCGGAGTCACCCTCTCTATCTCCGCCAATTGTGTGATTGCTCGGGAAATGGGGTGTTCCGAGAACATCTCTAATGATGCTGCTAGTTGCAGAACGTCCTCTCTGCTCGTTCCATTTGCTGGTGTTATACTCTCAACTTGAAGTACTCCCTCAGTCAGGGTGCCTGTCTTATCAAATGCAACTACTGATGATTTGCTCAGTGCTTCGATGTATTCGGAGCCCTTGACAAGAACACCACTCCTTGCAGAGCCAGCAATTGAACTGACCATGCTAACAGGAATTGAAATGACAAAAGCACATGGACAAGAAGTGACAAGCAGTGTGAGCCCCCTGTAAATTGCCTGCTCCAAAGTGAGCCCGAAGGCGAATGTTAGTAATGTCAGCAACACTGAAGCACCTACAACCATTGGAGTGTATCGGTGAGAAACCCTGGAAACCAATTTTTCAGTTGGGGATCTCTTGTTTCGTGCTTCATCAACAAGTGAAGCTATTCGAGAGAGCACGGTTTCGCAGGAGGAGTGTGTTATTTCAATCTCAGCAGAGCCGTCCATGTTTATCGTTCCAGCATATACCGTATCGCCAACCTGTTTTGATATCGGCACGGATTCTCCTGTTATCGGGCTCTGGTTCACACTTGTCGTGCCAGCCACAACAATTCCATCAAGGCCGATTCTGTCCCCAGGTTTGACAACGAAGACGTCACCTATCTGTCCAGATTCTACTGGCGCATCCATGATTCCCTCAGAAGTCTTAATCGAGATCATATGTGGTGCTAGATCTAGTAGTCCGTGGATGTCATTCCGAACCCGCTCGTTCGCGCGGTCCTCGAGAAGGTTGGCGATGGAGAAGAGATACATAGCCGCAGCTCCCTCTAAAGGTGCACCAATGAGAAGTGCCGCAAAGGCTGCAAAGGTCATGAGGAAATTGATATCCAGATGAATCTCTGCGGCGCCTCGTAGACCCCTTGGTATGATCCATCTCCCTGCTAGTAGAATGGCAGCAATCGATAGTCCATAGACAAACAATTGATTTCGCCAGATTAGCTCGAAGAGAATTGCCACCATCCAAGTGATCGAAGCTAGGACTGCAAGGACATACCTTTCACTCATGCTTATCTTGGCGTCTTCTTCTTCATACTTTGCACAATGAGTGCAGGTTGCCTCACTTTCCAGCAACATGTTCTATCGCCCTCTCCATGATATCTCTGATGCAATCATCGTCTAGCATATGATAGACATGCTTTCCGTCGCGTTCATGCCTTACAAAGCCGAGGTCTTTGAGAATTCGTAGATGATGACTTACGCTACTGATATGCTGGCCTGTCCTCTTCGCAATCTCAGAAACGAAAATCTTCTCTTCATCCATTAGAAGCTTGACGATTCTAACCCTTGATTCATCATTTAGGGCGCCGAACAATCGTGATATATTCTGCGCGTCTATCTGGTCTAGGTCAACCTCATCTTGTTGAGTCATTTGTGTAATCACAATATTTTCACATTTGAATAACTATAATAATGTTATCTATGCGGCTCTATCGTATATCGAAGGTGACACCAGACCAACAAACATTATGAGCATTCCAAATCAGCTAAGTCTACTGTATCGAATCCTAGAACATAGGAATGTGTGCCAACTGCGTGTCGGATGTGTTTCGTGTGCCTGAGGAATACCCTGAATCAAATGACAGGTACAAGAGCATCCTCCAGATGGCGAATGATGGAATTGTGGTGATTCAAGACGACCATGTTGCGATGGTGAATCCAGCGCTTGCAAAGCTGTTGGAGTATGAAGTGAGCGAACTTCTAGGGAAAGATTTTGCTAGAATTCTTGACCCAGCAACTTCTCATCAATTCCAAGAACAGATTGAGAGTGTCGACATCTCATCAGATGCCGGTCCAAGTCATCGTATCCGCCTAGTCACTAGGACTGGGCGTTCAGTCATGGCGGAGATCAGTCTTGCAGACTTTGTCTATCAGGGAGCTCCTGCAAAGGTGGGGATAGTACGAGATATCACCCAGCAGCTCAAGCTGGAAGCTGCCATTGAGCAGTCTGAATCGCGCTATCGCCAGTTGTTCGATTCCTCACCAATTGCTTACTTCACCTTGAGCCCTAGAGGGATTATTCTCCAGGTGAATCAGGCCGCCATGAAACTCCTAGGCCACACAGAAGAACAGATGATTCGAAGGAATATTGAAACCTTTCTTCCTGGAGACCCCATTGATAGTCAGGCAGGAAAGCTCGTCTTCAATGAGATACTTCAAGGAGGCGCAGTCACCGGCGTGGAGATTATGATGAGAAAGGCTGATGGCAAGCCCATTTGGGTAAGCATCACAGCCGGTCCTCTGGACAAGCCGGGCAAATCCAGTCGAATTGGACTAATGGCACTTGATATAGATCGAAGAAAGACTGCAGAGAAACGAGAGAGGATGGAAGAGGAGCGGGCTAATCTTTACCTTGAAGTTGCGACTCACGACCTCAACAACATCAACCAATCGATTTTGTTTGCAATGGGTCTAATGGAATCACAGATGGACATCCCAGAAAGTCTACAGGCACAAATGGAGCAAGCAACATGGAACGTGAGACGATCTGCAAGAATGATTGCTAATATGAGGACAATCATGGCACTCAGGGACCAGCCACCAAGTCTTGAAAAGACGGACATCTACAATCACCTTGTTGCAGCAGTCGAATCTGTAAGAATAGACTTTCATTGGAAGGAACTAAAGGTAAACACGAACAT
>JBHLQS010000102.1:0-9649 GCA_048883405.1 Candidatus Thorarchaeota archaeon | reverse complement strand
TCCAATAGTGCGTTTCTTGTGATTAGTGCAAAAGAGCCCAGGATTGCAACAATGAGCACTGTCCATGGGAGCATCAAATGAGATATCATATCACTAACTAAACCAATAGGATCTCCTGTGAAATCCATTCCCGGAGTGGTCAAACCTGGAGTTGCTGGGAACCACCCAAGGCCAAATGCGAAAAACATAATGAAGAACATAGCTAGCCAAAAGGTGGGGATAGAGTATGTAACTAAAGAGAATAGAAGGCCTAGGAGGTCTGCTGCCTTGCCTCGACGCCAGGCTGAGTTCTTTCCTATCCAGATTCCAACCACAATCGCCACAATTGATGCAGGAACCATTAGAATCAGAGTGTTTCTGAGGTGGTAAATTAATACTGATCCTACTTCTTCTCTGAAATGGAATGACAGCCCAAATCTTCCGGTAAGGAAATTCCCAAGGAAAAGAATAAACTGTTCCCAAAGCGGTTTATCAAGTCCAAATTGCTGAATCAATATCTGCTGTGCCAAATCGGAGATGTTAGGATTTCTAGCAAGGAACGTCGTTGGGTCCCCTGGCAGAATATGGAATATCATAAAATCAATTGCAAGTACAATGAAAATTGTCACAATTGCTTGGGCAATTCGCTTTAGCAAGACGTCTCTTAATGCCATACTTCTCTACTCTGTTCCTTTCAGACTTAAAAAATGGAGGAATGAACAGACAGGCAATCTGTCTGTTCAATCTCCAATTTGGTTCGGTTTGACGCTATCTCTTTCTAATCACCAAGACCACAACGAGCACCAAAACCACTGCGCCTATGCCAACTACAAGGAGTAATTCCATGGGCAACGGCGGTGGTTGTGGAGGTGGTGTTGTAGTCCCTGTGGTTGGAGTCGTTGTTGTTGGCGTAGTTGGCACATCAACCTCTAGCCATGAATCGATGTTCCACATAGACAGAATACCGCTCTGCCAGTCTGTGTGGGTGAACGTCCAGGCATCATTTCTGTAGAGCTCGATGTCAGTGAACTCTACAAGGACAATGATACTTGAATCGTTGTACATTATCTGCTGGAACTCATCACAGAGAGCCGCCCTAGTCACATCACTCGTGGTCAGTTGTTGCTCCTTGTATATCTCATCAACCCTTGTGATATTCACAGCGTTTGGATTGATCCAGCTGTCGCTGGTCATATACTGCATCATGCTGTTTGGATCTGCAATCTGACTGTAGAAGGTCAGAGCTATGTCAAAGTTCCACATCTCAGTAGCGGTTTCTGCTGTGAAGGTTGTTTCTTCTAATGGGATTGTAGTGATGTCAAATCCCGCAGCCTCAAGATATGCACTAACAAGAGATACGATTGTGAAGTCTGTAGGAACACCAGTGACATACTTGATTGTAAAGGACAGCGTTTCATCAGTCCCTTCTACGTTCTTCTGATAGACCCCTGCTAGATTCTCTACCCATCCTGCAGCCTCGAGAGTTGCCCTAGCTGCAGCAATGCCCTTAGGATAGGTAATAAGCTCATCATTGTGCCACTTGAGAGTAGTATGGATCAACGAATCAGCCGCATTCGCGTGTCCAAGATACGCAACCTCAGCTATCTGTGCCTTGTCTATAGCCTGGTTTATCGCCTTTTTGACTTCTGGTTGACGAAGGGCGACTTTCCTGGGATTGCTAGTGTAGTCAACTTTACCTTCACCAAAACCACCCCCAGTACCATTTGCGTAAGTGTAGTTAACGAACTGATTCACAAGAAGACCTTCCCAGCCCATCCACGGGTTCTCGTTTATTGTGACCGTGCTAGGAATGGTTCCCAGCTCGATGAATGCTGGTGCTGTTTCACAGAAATCAATGTCGCCAGCTTTTACAGCCTCGGTCATGACCTCTATGGTGCTGTAGAATGTAATCAGGATTTCATCAATATTGGGGGCGCCAAGATGATAGTCGGGATTCGCATCAAGTCTGATGTATTCTCCCACCTTGTATTCATCTAGCATGAATGCTCCAGTGCCAATCATTGGTGTTGGCCAATCTTGTTCGAGGTACATGCCCCAGACGATTGCATCCCAATAATATGCCACATCCCAATACCAACTTCCTATCCCATATGTTTCGTTGTGCCATGTCAGTGGATCCCAGAGATGTTCAGGAAGAATCGGGACATAGGTCAGCCCTGTAAGAAACGCCTCTTGGTTGATTTGCACCGGAGTGCCATTGTATCTGTCATACACACCTAGCTCCCAAGCAGGATCGCCATACGAACCACCTGGATCCCAATACCAGATGTTTTCATAACCATCGTCCACAAAATTGAGGACTAGTGTGTAGTCGTCTGGAACTTTGATGTTTCTATGGTCAATACGAGGTGTCTGAGCTACCCAATATCCAAGCCAAGTCCAAGTGAATAGGGTCCAATTGGCATCATACGCAGTAAATGGAGTTCCGTCATGCCATGTTGCATCTGGATCGATATGCATTACTAACTGAGAGCCATTTGCAGCCCATTCCCAGCTCTCTGCGAGACAGGGTTGGATGCCCCAGTTATCATCCCATCTGACCAGGGGGTCATATATCCAATTAATAAACTCCCATGAGCTGATCTCAGCGGCCAGGATTGGATTAAGGCTGTCTGGTTCATCAAACATCCCTATCTTCATAATCTTGGGTGTCTGCGCTACAGCTGTAGTTGGTGCGAAAGCAAACACTGGTAAGACCAAGAAGACCGTCAGAGTCAGTGACAGGAGTGCGTCTTTCTTTTTCACAGATGTCACATCCTGAAGTAAAGCAAGTTGATAGATACTGGTGTACACCAATTAAAATCCACCGAACACTCTTGTTCATAATGCGCCAGTCGTGAACATACATATCTGTGAATGATTTCACACATTTCTCGTGCCAAACGTTCACTTTCTTAGTCTGTCAGCGATGACTGCAATCACAAGGATGGCTACAATAGCTACTAGGCCAAGAGCAGGCTCGATTTCCATCGGAGGCAATGTCGGACTGGGCTCTGCTGTAGTTGTTGAAAAAGATGTAGTCGTAGGAGTTGTCGTTGCAGTTTCAAATCCATTTTCGGAAAGCCAAAGCCCGATTTGTAGCATCATGTCCCATTCCGATCCCTCATCATCGTACACATTCTCCCATGCTACCCCGTCTCGGTCAGAGTCTTCTTCCCATTCAACATGAGGACCCGAAAGAACTATTCGACCCTGCCCATATTCATAGGATATTATAGCTGGCTCGTCATTGACATCGTACGTGGCGATGACGCTCACTCCATCTGTTCCAGCGGTTTCGAAATATGGTCCACCGTAGTACATCACAGTGTGAGAGTCTGGCTCTCCAGATAGATCCGGTCCAGTGACCTCCTTGTTCAGGTTTATCATTGTCATGTTATGACCTGGCCAGGCGGCAATCTCTTCTATGGGTCCTATGCCCAGATTCGGGTAAAGGTCAAGAAAATACCCAATGTTTTCGCCTTCCCATCTAATGTTGTCACATGCAAAATAGGCTCCAGCACAGACTCCGAAGAAGGCTCCTCCATTCTCAACAAAGTTTCGTATCTTAACGATCCCTGAATTGGTGAGGTCTTGAAAATACGCCCACGCCCATCCTCCTGGTACGGCGATGATATCATAGTCGCTAAGGATGTCATTTCTAATATCTGCAGCAGTCACCACATCAACTGTAGCGTTCATCCATCTAAACATCCAGAATAAGGCAGTTCGGCTGGAAAGACTAGACGATTGCTCATCAATAACTCCTTCATAGACAGCAACCTTGATACCGGATAGGTCAGTGCGTTGGGTTTCTATTGAAATCGCGGGGTTTGCAAAAGCCAATGTCATGAAGAGGAGTGTAACCACCAAGACAATTGGTCTGCAATTGCGTTTCATTGATCAACCTCACCATTTCATTGGAATACCAATCAAGATACAAAATTGGTTATGGCTGTTTAGGTGCTGTCCATTCTTGTTCAGCGTTGAACATCCATGTTGGGACCTTTCTTTAGATTGTTCACACTCTATAACCAGACCTCTGCAGCAAGAAATAGTGGAGACCTCTATATGGTTGAGAAGACATCCATCTCAGAGATAAGAAAGACCGTCGAGCATCTTTGCGCGTTTGGACAGAAGGTTGCAGGGACAAAAGCGGAGGTCCAAGCTGCAGACTTCCTATATGACAATCTTGTGAATTTTGGTTTCAAGAATGTTGAGAAGCAGCCATTTGATGTGGTTGGATGGGATCCACAAACGTGTAAGGTCAAGATATCCAAGCCCATGAAAAGAGAATTGGAATCTGCCCTGTTTCCATATGGTAACTCTGCGTCAGTCGAAGGATTGCTTGCCCCTGTTGATTGGGAAACCGATGAAGAGGATCCAAATTCATCCTCAGTTGGAAACGGTCTGATTGGTTTCACTGAATGGGGACCTGATACTTACCTCAGCCCGAGATTCACCTACTTCCGCGCTGCGAAACTGGGCTATAAGGGTTTGATTGTGGCAGCACCAGATGAAGGCGATATGCTGAAAGTTGTGGTAATTCCCGAGAGATTCCTCAAAATCCCAGTTGTCTGTATCACAAAAGAAGAGGGAGATTCTCTCCGCTCAATGATGAACGATGGCGATGTAGTCGTGAGAATCGAAACTGAAGTTGAAACAACAGAACGACTGGACTCCTATAATGTGGTTGCAATTCTTGAGGGCGATGGAACAACTGATGAAGAGGTCGTGATAGGAGCACATTATGATTCATGGTTCCAAGGAGCAGCTGATAATTGCGCTCAGGCAGCAATTGTGCTCGAACTGGCGAGAATTTTCCAGGATCAAGCCAAGCTGGGCAAGGTTCCCAAGAGAACCATACGATTCCTTTTCTATGGTGCTGAGGAGAGTGGATCTGATGATTTCTACTTCTGGCTGAATGGATCAAAAGCTTATGTTAGAGATAACAGAGAATCAGTAGCCAGAACCATTGCAGTATTGAGTTTGGACTCTACAGGATATCCTCACCCATCAGCAGACTACATTTTTGCTACTGGGGAAATGCTTGGATTCGCCAAATCCTTGACTGTAGAGCATGGCAGAGCTCGCTCCCTAACATTTAGAGTCCCGCCCAGCTATGGTAGTGACCATTGGTTCTTTGAATTAGAAGGAGTTCCTACAATATACGGTGTTTCAGGTGTCCCATCAGAAAATGGCATAGTTCAGTCAAGCGCACTCTATCACACAACAAAGGACGATCCCAATCACTTGGACTATGATGCATTGCAGTTCTATGCGGAGTTCATGAAAAATGCCCTCTCCTATCTCGCAAGCACGGATGTGCTACCAATGAATATCTTCGAACCACTTGAGAGATTTGAATCGATCCTCTCAAAATACGACGAAATGGAAGGAAACGAATTTGACCTAAAGCCATTAATCGCCAAGGTGAGGGACCTGATGAAATCAAAACCCTCCTTGAAGAAGATAATCGAAGATTGTGAATATGATGATGCCCCTAAGATAAACGAGTTTCTCTTGAAAGCGACTAAGGGCTTCAATCGTACTATTGGGTGGAACACCCGTCCGATAGAAACATACAGCATTAACTATCTATATCGCCTTGAGATGATTGAAGACTATATCCATCTCACAAATGCCATTGGGAGCATACGAAATATCCCAGTAGCTACTTTCGACGGAGATTCTGCAAAGAGAATCGAGTCAAAGCCTGATAATCCCTACAATTGGCTCAGAATTCATGACTCTCTTGCAAACATAGAGAATGAACGTGCTAGAATTGGCAAAGAGATTGCAATGGAGTTAGAGAACCTTTCAACAATGCTAGAAAGCATATCTGAAGACCTACGCAAGTTGGTGGGAAACTAGGAGTCTAGGAAGAGAATCGTTGAGCGACAATGTTCATTGATGTTCAACAGTGTTGGGACTCTTCTTATGGTTGTTCATTCCATAAGTCAAGGTAGCTGGGATACGCTCACATCTACAATGAGCTCAAGCTCGACTCGGAATGTCATGGAGAGATATTGGAATGGTTGATCGAGATGAAATAATCGAGAAAGAGTCCAAGTACATGGTTCCTGCGTACGCTCGCAAATCCATAGTCATCTATGAGGGGAAAAACACCATTGTACGTGATCTTGATGGAACTGAGTATATTGATTGCATCAGTGGAATCTCTGTAGTTAATGCAGGTCATAGCCCAGAGAGAATTGTCAAAGCGGGGACGGACCAATTGTCGAAGCTAATCCATTGCTCCGGGCTCTATCATAATGTCCCTCAAACTCTGCTGGCTGAAAAGCTCGCTGGCCTCACACCAAACAATCTAACTAAGTCATTCTTCTGCAACAGCGGTGCCGAGGCTGTTGAGGGAGGCGTCAAGATTGCCAAGAAGTACAGCGTGACTCAGGGCCGTACAGGTGCCGGTGTCATTGCATTGGAGGGCTCCTTCCATGGCCGACTTAGCCTCTCACTAACGCTGACTGGTCAATCAAAGTACAAGCATGGCTTTGGGACTTTTGCCAATGCTCCCGGTGTCGTGCATGCTCCAATGCCGTATTGCTACAGATGCCCGCTTAAATTTCCTGACTGTAACACCGAATGTGCAAGAAGAGTCGAGGACATCATCAAGTATCATACCACAGGCGATATAGCAGCTATGATTGTTGAGCCAATCTTAGGTGAGGGCGGCTTGGTTGTGCCCCCAAAGGAGTATCATGACTTGGTGCAGAAGATATGCAAAAAACACAATATTGCCTACATTGCTGATGAAGTTCAAACTGGCTTCGGAAGAACAGGAAAGATGTTTGCAATCGAAGAGTTCGGAATCAAGCCTGATATCATCACAATGGCAAAGGGATTGGGTGCAGGGATGCCGATTGGCGGCTATATCACCACAGACGAGATTGCAGACTGTCTAGAGTCAGGTGATCACTTCTCAACATTCGGTGGGAATCCTGTTTGCTGTGCTGTCGCTCTAGAGAATCTCAACTATCTTGAGGATGCAGGGCTGGTCAAGAATTCAGAGAAGATTGGCGGCAGTCTGATGAAACAATTGAAGGAGGTTCAAGAGCGCAACAAACACATTGGCGAAGTTCGAGGAAGGGGTCTGATGATAGGCATCGAGCTGGTGAAAGACACAGGCACAAAAGAACCAGCGGTCGATGAAACACAAACAGTGGCCAAGAATCTCATGAAGAATGGCGTCTTGGTCGGAACAGGCGGAGTAAAGAAGAATGTTATTCGTCTTCAGCCTCCGTTATGTATGACTAATGAGGAATCTCAGAAAGTACTGAACCTGCTCGAAGAGGAGTTCAAGCAGCTGTAGCGATGCTTGGAGGCTATGGTGTGGAGAATCCTTCGCTCGATAGGATCAAAGCCACTATGACTGACCTACATTCCATTGGACATAAGATAGCGGGATCGCCCAATGAGCGTCGTGCCTCTGAGTACATTATTGAATGTCTTCGTGGCTTTGGCTATGACGAAATAGAAACTATGACTTTCGAGATCTGTGGATGGAATCCCCACTCTTGCAGCATCAAGATTCTGAAACCAATTGAGAAGGAAATCGAGGCCGCTCTCTTTCCATACTCTCAGAGCCTAAGAGCCATAGGGAAGTTAACACAGATAAGTCAAATAGACGAATACGAAACCAACAATAATGGTGTCTCAATAGGGCTGTCTGATTGGGGCCCTCACCTCTATTTGTCTCCTACACGCACCTACTACAGAGCTATACGACGAGGGCTAGATGCAGTTCTGATCTCAACTCCTGACGAAGGAGATCTTCGGAAAGTGGTGGTAGTCGAATCCGGCAGACTGCTGAAGATTCCTGTTGTAAGCATCTCAAAGGAAGATGGCGATCTCCTTCTGAGCCTCCTAGAAAAGAGTGAGGTCGAGTTGGAAATTGATGCGGACGTCGATATCCCCAATACTGCAGAGTCAATGAACATAGAAACTGTGCTAAAAGGGCAAGATATCTCCGAACATGAAATCTTTGTGGGGACTCATGTTGATAGCTGGTTCACTGGGGCTGCAGATAATTGCGCTCCTGTAGCTATTTTTCTGGAGCTTGCCAGGCTACTCCACGAATATGTTCAGACTGGCGGTGTATTGAAGAGAACTGTGAGATTCTTCTTCTTTGGTGCAGAAAATGGTGGAAGTGAGGGGTTTTACTACTGGTGCAATGGGTCCAGGGTGTATTTGGACAAGAATCAAAGCACATCCAAGACTGTAGCTGCATTTCTGAGCCTTGATTCAGTCGGATTTCCAGAGCCTGCTGCAAGGTTCATAGGCACCACTGCAGACTTGCTTCAGTTTGCCAAGGGTATTGAATCTGCAGACATCGCCATTCGAGGATTCGAGTTCTATGACCCTCCAGGCTATGGTAGTGACCACTGGTTCTTTGAGATTTCGGGGGCGCCGACAATCTACGGAGTTACATTTCCAAGTCATCTTTACCAAACCCAGAAGGATGATCTTGACCACATTGACTACAGTGCAGTTATACGCTATGCCAAATTCATGAACGATGCACTCATCAAATTGGCAAATGCAAGTCTGTTGCCAATCGATATATTCACTCCATTGATGAGATTCGAAACTATTCTCTCCAAATACAACAAGATGAGAGGCTGTCCTTTCGACATGACACAGCAGCTACTTCGGATCAGAGATATCCGAACAAAGAAGGCTAATTTCAGCAAGAAGATGAACTCTATTCTCAAGAATGGGAATCATAAGCAGATCCAGAATGCAAATCGGTTTCTGAGCTCAGCGGCTCATCTCATTAATACCACTGTTGGATGGCTATGGAGGGTAACAGCTCCCGATGATGTTGACTACCTTTCAAGGTTGGAGATGATTGAAGACTATATTGCGCTTAATGCCGCTATAATGACGCTAAGAGGTACTCCTGTAGGCAGTCTTGCTCCCGAGTATATTGACAAATATGAGAGTCAACCTGACTTAGCCTATAACTGGTTACCAATACACAAGCCTCTGGTCAAGCTTGAGAGAGAACGATCCAAGATCTACCAGCTCATCGAAAAGGAGCTTGAACACATTTCAAAGATTCTGACTATGGTAGAGAAGGGAATTAGCGAATTACTAGTTGAATAAAGGTGATGATAATGGAAAGACGTCTCGGAGTCGCTGGACTACAGCTAGAGAAAGATCCATACGATGAAGACAAGAATTTCAGCAATCTTGAACAAACAGCTAGGTGGGTAAGGAAAACCTATCCCTGGGTTGACTTGGTATTCACGGGAGAGCTATATCTACAGCAGTATGGAGTAGATGATTGGAAAGATATGGCTCAACCAATGCCGAATAGTATGACGGAGAAACTCGCAGAAATCGCCAAGGATAATGAATGCTGGTTCGTGCCGGGTTCATTTCTGGAACAGGATGGTGATAAGATATTCAATACAGCCATTGCATTCAATCCAAAAGGTGAGCTTGTGGCAAAGTATAGAAAGATCTATCCTTGGATGCCTTTTGAAGATACAAATTTCGGGACCGATTTCGTAACCTTTGATATTCCAGGAATAGCGAGAGTGGGTCTTGTCATCTGCTATGACTTGTGGTTTCCTGAGATATTCAGAACGCTAGCATGGATGGGTGCTGATGTCATTCTCCAGCCGTCTGCGACCTATACGCCTGA
>JBHLQS010000101.1:0-9721 GCA_048883405.1 Candidatus Thorarchaeota archaeon | reverse complement strand
TTAATTGAACTTCCTATAGCCCCTGCAACAAGTTGGGAATAGGTCATTTCTCCAAATGAATAACCGTAATGCAAATTGCCCGAGCTATCTACAAGAGTCCCATTCGGCGCTTCATTCATGTGGTGGACTATCTCGTAATCAGCAAAGACGCCTTTTGTTTCTAAACTCCGAGCATCAGATCCTCCGTACAACATAGTGATGATTGTGTCTGTTGAACTTGATAAGAATGGAACTTTTACCCACGCTACAAGATGTGCTTCGGTTGGACTATAATTCTGGTCAAAGAACTCGATCTCATGCTCCACGAATTGACCATCTATCATGAAAGCAATGTCATCTCCGCCTGGAAAGACATCAGTATGGAGGTCTGTGTCGATGATATCAATCAAGAGAGGAAAATCAGTGAGGTCAACCGCAACCTTGGTGTGATCCACAGTGACATCCTTCATATTCTTGAGATTCCGACGAGCATCCTCTCGGTCCACTAGTACAACATCTTCTGCCAAAGGTACACGATATGACACATAAAGCCGAGCATTGTCATCAGCGTCGTTAGTATCATAAATAGAACCCCTGATGTTGTTATAATATTGATAGTAACTTGACCACATGTAGCTGACCATGACAGCGACGTATTGGCCTCTTGACCAATCACTTGATGAAACCACGTTCTGTAGAAGAGGGGCTATGTCCGGAGTAGCATACCTGACTCCGTCCCCCCACGCAGTCAATTGCCAATCACAGCTGGCAGCCAGCCAGCTATAGGTATCCTCCAGATGTGCGCCGACTTTGTCATAGGGAGTAAATGACTCGATAGCTCCACCAGCGTCCATTTCACTGGATACATGGACTCTCCCATTCACAACTCCCGACCCACTTGCAGATTGAATCTCGACATATGCATTCTCGATAACAGCACCCTTGGGAATATCCAAGGGAAACTGCAACCCCAGCTCGAATGGCTCTGAAGTGTTCCAGAAGGTCCCCCAGAGACCCCACTGAGGTCGACCGTCATTATTGTATCCATCCAAATCGATACCTTGAGTAGAGTAGTCCCAGCAGTCTCGCCCATCGTTGTCGGGTACAAAAGAAGAGATGTTGCCTGCAATGGAACCTATGACCGCGGTGTTGTTGGCACTGAGACCTATTTGCTCAGGATACGGTCGCACATCCATTTCTATTTCAACTTCGTCTATGTATGCGAAGGCCTCTCTGTAAGTACCCAATGTGCCAGAAACATCTGTGGCAAGTCCAATACTGAAAAGCAAAGAATCGGGAACCATAACGGATGAGAGGTCAGCTGATGTGTATGTGATCGTTTCCTGAAGCCAGGTGTCGGTCGTGTCGCCAGACTGGAAGACATGGAATTTCTCTTCGGCTAGATCACCCAGCTTGAAAAACAGGTGAACTTGGTCGAACATATCGGATGAGGAAAGAACATAGTAATAGAAACTGATTCTAATCTCGTAGAGGTCGCGCCACGGAGCGTGCAGAAACTGATTCAAATAAATTGCATCATCAGGGGCTAGTGAATCGCTACCACCAATTGTTGCCTCAAATCGCCATGCCCGACTTCCGCCAAAACCATCTGCATAGTCGTTGAGTTCCCAATCACCATGGAGTGGATGTGGATTATCATATCCAACAGATTTGACTAGAGTCCATGAGTCAGGAACGTCAATATTGTCATCGTAATAATCACTAGGACTGGGATTAACATGCCATCGCTCATCATGCCAGGTTGTGAAGGAGGGATTGCGAAGGGTGTCTGTGACCGTCATGGACAGTGAATCAATGCCAACATCCAAACCAGTGCCTGAATAGCCATTCGGAACTGACAAAGAACTTGTAGATGATGTTGATGAGTCAATTTGTGTAGCAGTGGTATTCTCAAGAATACCGGACACATAGGTAGATAGCGGATCTCCAGAGCCGCTCATGCCATCGCCAGCAAGGAAGCCAAACGGCGTGTCCCCATCGCTCTCGTATGGACTGTACGTCGATGCAGGATTGACCAACGGTGAATATCCATTATTCGCAGGTGCTACAAACAGCAATACCAAGAATATAGCTAAGAAACTACCTTTCCTCAAAGGCATAGACCTCCATTGCCAATCCTCTCTCATGACTCCGACATGGTCACTAGCGTGCAGCAGGTGGTGTCGTGTTGGTTGATGCATTGCACACGCACATAATAAAGAATGGCGTTCCAATCTGGTTCTTCAGACAATCGCTCTTGACGGTTTTTCGACGACTCAAATCATGTTAATGAGTTTAGAATAGATATGGTCCTACTCTTTGAAGAGATAGGAACGGTAGCCCATAAATTGATAGCCCAGTCGATCCTTCATGTCCGCAAGCAGATCTAAAACACTATTCTCGCGGTGGTCACGAGGATGAACACCCAGTTGAACCGAGCCACCCAATTCTAGCTCCAGCAATTGATTAGTGAACGATGTTGATTTTGTGCCTTGACTGACAAGTAAGTCGGCCGTAGTCAAAACAGACGAGTCAGAGAAGCGATGTATGCTGTTGCCTATCGCACAATATCTCATCCCTGCATCTTGTGCGGCGCCAGCAACACGCTGGGGTGCTTTCCATAAGGGGGGCACAAATCCTATCGGTTTCTTCCCAATGTGGTCGGAAATCATTGCCTTTCCAGATTTCATCCTTGGCAAGACACGGTTTCGGTCCATTTTCTGGAATTCATCCATTGAGCCAGACTTGGTGAAATGACTATATCCATGTAGGGAAATTTCCAACTCTAAAGAAGCTAGAAACTCGGAGAAGAGTGGATTGTTCTCAAGACTGTTAGATTTTTTGAGCGCATACATCGGGGTAACAAGCAGAGTGAAATTTGAGATTCCAAGGTCAATCAATATATCGTATGTAGCGACGACATCGTCCTCAAAGGCGGGACTCACATCATGCAGCGAAAGAAGGGCCACTCCGTCCTCCACATAGCGTGGTCCTTTGCTCACTCAGTCCCCCCCATATTATTGGCGGTTTGTGCCTTGATGAACACCGCTTTTCCCTAAACTCATCTCTCGTCTGGTTCCAACTAGGACCCACGTGTCCATTGCTTGTATGCAAGATCCATGTCCTTTTCAGTGATAGTCTTGCGTCCAGCATGGTCAGTGAGTTCATATGCCCGCTTGGCTAGATTCTCTCCAATCTCTTCAAGAATCTGTGCCAGTCGCTCTGCACCCTTGTCACTGACTCGTCCAGCACCTGCTTTTCTGATTAGTCTATCAACAGGTGCTACTGGAATGATTCTGTCCTTTCTTGACCTTGGCATTACTACTCTCTCCGCGTATTAGGCATTCACTGGAGCTGTTCGTAGCTAGACGATATTTAAAGCCTCTTACAGCTCTATATGATAGCTTTAGAGGCCTAAGAGGGCTCCTCTGAGGCTCTTGAGGTTTCTAGTAAGAGCAAAGCGAAGCGCGCCTAACCAGATCTCAATGTGATTATGCGTGCTTGGGCAACCTGCTCCTTCAAGACATCCAAGTTCATGTTCTCTTCTGCCTTTTGAACCTCGTCAGATTTTCCTCGAGTCACTGGATATTTTGGCGCAAGTGTGCAGCACGAGAGTCCTTCCTCTGCAAACTTGTAGGTCCCAATGCTCTGTGCCAAAGCCTCAATGTCTGATTTGTCATCCCCAGCGCATGGACGGAGTATAGGAAAGTCGCAGACTGCAGTATTGATTGCTCTGAGATTCATTGTAGTCTGTGAGGCCTGCTCCCCGATGATCTCACCAGTGACTATTGCATCTGCATCCTCCATGAGGGCGATCTCTCTTGCCATTCTCAGCATATTCCTCTTGCAGAACAAGCAGGTCATTTTCGGAGGGCCATGTATTTCAGCCTCGCTGAGATCTTCTCCATGCGGGATGATGTATAGCTTGACCTCAAAGTTATGGATATAATCTGCCAGTAGCTGTGCCTGTTGGGTTACAGTAGCACTGCAGTCATCATTTGCATAAGGCGTGTTGTCGAAGTTGACAAACACGGGAATGCATCCTCGCTTCATCACCTTGAAAGCTGCAATAGGAGAGTCTAAGCCGCTAGAAAGAGCGCAAACCACCTTTCCCTGGGATCCAGTGGGCATTCCTCCTACTCCCTCAATGGTGTCCGTAAATAGATAGGCACTCTGATTTCGAACCTCAACATAGATTGACTGCTCAGGCGATGTAAGGTCAACGGCCAGTTTCAACTCTGGGAGGCTTGTCAAGATAGCAGCACCAAGCTTCTCCCTGATATCCTGACTAGAGTAGTCGTGCGTTCCAATCCTTCTGGAACCGACTGCAAATGTTCTGCCCTTAACAAAGCTTCTTCGAGCCATCTCAAGACCAGTTTCAAGAATCGTATCCAGGTCTGAATCAACAACAACCACAGGAGAAACTGAAACAACTCCGAAGACTTTCGATGCAATGGTGCTAGCTTCATGCGTCATTTCGGTTACAATGAAAATGCGCCCGTATTCCCTGCGAATCTTGGCAAAATCAACACCAGCTTCCAGCAGTGCCGCTTTGATGTGCCTGATTAGTAGGTTTTCCATGCGTCTTCTCGTCTGCTTGGATTTGATTCCAATTTCACCGTATCTGACAAGAACTTCGGAGCAGTCTGAACTCATATCAAAGATCCTCAGGACAGACAATGAGATTTGATATCCACGAATAAATCATTGCCAATAGGAAGTGAACGAGGGGACAACCTTATCAGCTTGATGCAATATATCAGGACACGCAGGCGGGGCGAAATAATTGCGCATAGAATCCTCTTCAATGAGAGATGCTGATACCTCAGCATTGGCAAAAGTAGCATTCCAAGCTAGACAGGCTTCAGAGAGAAGGAACTCAGATCTTTCGGTTGCGCGATTGAAAGAAGCACTTGACGCGGCCTCTGGCGATGACTATCTGAAGGTACTTCTTTGCATGTCCGATAGGTCAGACGATTTATTGGGTTGGCTTAGTCTCTACACTGGGTTTGCGAGGATAGTCTTCATAGGAGAGTGGCACCCTGAGGTCTTGCCGAGCGATAGTTATGGAGTCGTAGCAAGGAAGTTGATTCGGGAGGCAAAGAAGGAAACGAGGAGAATGCAGAGGGAAAGACTAGAGGCTAATTTCAACAGAATCACCAATAGAATCAGACCGCTTCTCCAAAGATATGAGGACTGGTATAAGGAAGAGAGATTTCGATATGCAACAGAAGAAACCTACATGGAGGCCACAATCACTGACAATATCCCTGAGTTTGGGGAATTTGATGACCTTACAATCCAGCCAATTTCTGAAATTAGCAATGAAGACCTCTTCGAGCCGTTCTTCGACTCATTCCTGGACAGCAAAGATGGTCTTTTTCTCTCTTTGACAAAGGACCAACAGATAGATGCCTTCAATTATTGGTTCAGCAGAACAAGACAGTTTGTTGACGACGCAACACTGTGCGCGCTAGACAATGATAGAGTGATTGGATTCATCGTAGTGAGAGAAGAGGATGGAAAAGCGGAAGTGGGACCAATTGGAGTTCATCCGAGCTATAGAGGCAAGGGCATAGCTCGAAAGCTTCTCGCAACAAGCATGGATTCCATGAAACGGCAAGGGTTCAAGGAAGTCGCATTGGAGATGGATATCTTGAACACCCCGGCAATGAATCTCTACGAGCAATTTGGATTCCAATCCATCCACAATTCTGTTTACTACTACTGGGATGCCAGATGACCAAAGAGGCCCAAGCGTTCTTATCTCCCGATTAACCTCAGGCATCAAGATGATAGTAATAGGAGTCGATGTGGGCGGCACATTCACTGATATCATAGTGTCCAACACTGCTACTGGCCAGAGTTACGTTCACAAAATACCATCTACTCCAAGCTCTCAAGATCTAGCCGTCATAAATGGGATAGAGGAGATTCTGTCTGATCATAAGCTTGACTCTCAAGACGTGTCTCTTGTAGTGCATGGGACAACCGTGGCAACAAATGCTATGTTACAAAGAAAAGGCGCAGATGTTCTTCTGCTAACTACACGTGGACTCGAAGATGTTTTGGAGATTGGAAGACAGAATAGAGATGAGATCTATGATTTCACTGCCGCAAGGCCCAGGCCACTTGTTGACCGTGACAATCGCATTGGTCTGGCTGAACGTCTTGATAGTGAAGGCAATCCAATTATTGATCTAACAAATGCAGAGATTCAAAGAGCAAAATCACTTGTAAAGGATAGAAAGCCCGATTCAGTAGCAATATCTCTTTTGTTCTCGTACTTGAATTCCAAACATGAATCAGCGATATTGAAGGCGCTTCAGGAGGTCCCAAACTCCTATGTAGTCGCCTCATCGAAGGTCCTTCCTGAGTTTCGTGAGTATGAACGGACATCCACTACAGTGCTTGAGGCATATTTGGGTCCATTAGTTCTGAATTATCTTAGCCAGTTGGAGGCTTCAATCAAATCGGTTTGCCCCAGGGCAAAGCTAACAGTAATGCAATCAAATGGAGGTACTGTTCTCTGCTCGCAAACCTATGGCGGAGCTATCGGGCTAGCAATTTCAGGGCTTGCTGGAGGTGTGATAGGAGGCTGGGAAATTGCCAAGCAGGGGAGAGTAAATCGAGCAATCACTCTAGACATGGGTGGCACATCTTGCGACATTAGCGCCATCGCGGAAGGTGTAATAGTAAGACCAGACAATGAGGTCGCGGGACTTCCAATACGAATGCCATCAGTGGATGTCAACACAATCGGAGCAGGAGGAGGAAGCATCGCCTGGATTGACAATTCTGGAGTACTGCATGTCGGCCCGCAGAGTGCGGGAGCAGATCCAGGACCTGCATCCTATTCAAAGGGAGGCACAGATGCGACGATAACTGATGCCAATTTGATATTGGGTCGATTGAATCCTAGGTTCTTTGTGGGTGGAAGAATCACCCTGAGCAAAGATAGTGCGTTAGAGGCTGTAGGGAGAATCGCCGACAGCCTTGGTATGTCACTGGATGAAACTGCTCTGGGAATCATAAAAATCTCGACTAATAATATGGTACAGGCGATTCGAGAAGTTACTGTCGAGAGAGGGAGAGATCCCCGTGACTTCGTCCTCGTTCCATTCGGAGGAGCTGGACCCACTCAGGCTGTAGATATCGCATCTGCTCTGGGGATTGACACGATTCTTGTTCCCCCGAATCCTGGTATTACGTCTGCCTTGGGACTCATTTGTGCAGACCTGCGGGTCGATGTTATGAGAACAGTGATGATAACTGGCAATGATACGGCTTCGAAGAGAATCAGAGAGATTCTAGAGAAACTCTCTGAAGACGCTCAGGCTCAGCTTCTCGGGCAGGGAGCTGTTCAAGATGACATTACTCTTCAATGGTCACTCGATATGAGATACAAAGGCCAATCCCATGAACTCAATGTTACAGTACCCCTTGATGCTAGAGAGCTTATCGTCACTTCGGCTGAGGGATTTGAAAGCGCGCATGAAAGAAGCTATGGTTATAGATTGAAGGACAGAGATATTCAGTGGGTTACCGCAAGAGTCACAGCAAGATATCCACAAGCACAATGGGAATCTTCAGAGCCATCGATTGAAGGCGATGGCAAGCCCATTGACCATCGAGAGGTGGTTGTTGGAGTTTCGGAAAGAGTTGAAACCGATGTATTTCGGCGCGAGAAGATTGTTCTGGGGCAGAAAGTATCTGGTCCTGCAATAATAGAGCAACTAGATACTACTACATACATTGGACCAGAATGGGAAGGAAAGCAAGAAAGAAACGGGTTTCTATGGCTAAGGAGGGCAACACAATGATAGAAGATCCCATTGCTTTCGAAGTAATCAAGAATGCCCTCATATCAGTGTCCAGAGAGATGAGTGTGACTTTGAGAAAGACTGCTTTCAGCCCGAATATCAAAGAGCGAAGGGATTGTAGCTGTGCTCTATTTGATACTGATGGCAGATTGGTCGCGCAATCGAAGGATATCCCGGTTCATCTTGGTGCTATGCCTCTCTCTGTGAAATCTTGCATTGAGGCAACGGGTGATGACCTCGTAGAGGGCACAATGGCGCTGCATAACGACCCATTTTCAGGGGGGTCTCATTTGCCAGATCTAACACTAGTAGCACCAGTCTTTATTGACGGTGAGTTAGGCGGATTTGTAGCCAACCGAGCCCATCATGCCGATGTGGGCGGTGAGAGTCCTGGTTCTATGCCTGGGGTTTCTGTTTCAATTCAAGAAGAAGGGGTGACGATAAAGCCAAGAATAGTTGTCCACAATGGGAATCTAGAAACTGATGCGATATCGGATTTGCTTAGGGCAACCCGGACTCCTGATGAAAGACTGGGGGATCTAAGTGCACAAATTGCCGCCAATCATGTAGGGATAGCTAGACTTCATTCTGTTGCGAGTGAACACGGATGGAGCACTCTGACTCGATCTTTCACGGAACTCATCGACTACTCAAAAGAGATGATGGTTGAAAGGCTTGCTAAGTATAGTGGACTGCATTCCGAGTTCACTGACTTCATGGATAGCGATGGAGCTGGGACCTGGGAAATACCGATATCCGTAAGAATAGAAATCAAAGAGGGAGAGGCTCTGATAGATTTTGAAGGAACATCTGTTCAGGCAAGAGGCAATATTAACTGCCCACTCGCGTCAACTCTCTCTTCTGTCTACTACGTCTTCGTTGTGCTATTTGGTAGTGACGTTCCTACAAACGAGGGGTGTTGGAGTATTTTGAATGTCAACATCCCAGAAGGCTCACTTCTTAATCCCAAATATCCAGCAGCGGTATCAGCTGGAAATGTTGAAACTACTCAGAGAATAGTCGACGTTATCCTTGGTGCAATGGCATCCATTACTCCCGAAGAAACTCCTGCAGCCAGCCAAGGAACAATGAACAATGTCGCAATTGGCGGAATTGACAGGCGTTCAGACACTCCATTTTCATTCTATGAAACCATAGGCGGCGGGGCTGGGGCAATGTCCGGGATGCACGGAGAGAACGGGATTCATACTCATATGACCAACACCCTGAACACTCCAATCGAGTCACTAGAGGCTTCATACCCACTTCGAATCCGGCGCTATGAAATTCGAAGGGCAACAGGCGGAACAGGCAGGTGGCATGGCGGAAATGGAATCGTCAGGGAAATTGAACTTCTCTCCGATGATTGCACAGTTTCAATCCAGTCTGAAAGACGCGTGAGTAGGCCTTGGGGGCTTAAAGGAGGGGCTGCTGGTGTTTCTGGAAGAAACAGCATTTTGTACGATGGTCGATTACACGAGCTGCAGGCCAAAACTACGGTGACATCTCCCAAGGGTGCCATCATCCGAATTGAAACTCCAGGCGGAGGAGGATGGGGCAAATCTGATGACTAAACGACTATACCGACGCTCCCATCGAGTCCGTTAATACGCATTGTCTGGGCTTTTTGTCCAGCCTTTACCCTCACGTAATAGAAGGGGACATAGAAACCGTCAAGCTTCCCGAATGTCAATGAGTGCTCGACTACACGTTTCGCACCCGAAGGTTTCTTACGGGCTGTTTTAGCGACAGCTTTGACAACTTTCTTGATTGAATTGCTCCTCCCTGATGCAATCTTGTTCTTACGAATCCATGCGGCTGACGCTTTCTTCTTACCTGGCCTTTTCAACAGCTTTTCCATTGCATCAGCTAAACCACCAGTTCTTCCATCTACAGTCATTCCATCAGATTGCTTCAAT
>JBHLQS010000100.1:0-9769 GCA_048883405.1 Candidatus Thorarchaeota archaeon | reverse complement strand
CGCCTGTGGAGTGATATGTTCCAAGACCGAATACTGGCATCTTCACTCCATTATTCAACTCCAATGTGGAGTCTATGCTGAGTGTCATGTGCAGTCGCCGTTATATCTAGAGTACCGCTTATCTGTTTCACGAAGCATGCAGAATCTAGGCGAGTTTGATTAGTCTCACCCTCAATAACAGACCTCATAAGGTCGTGCAATGATATAGCAAAGGCAATTAGTCAGGAGACATGTTTCATGGTGCTTATGACTGGTGATGAGTATAGAACTAGCCTCAAGAAAAGGAAACCACTCAAAGTGTTCTATTTAGGTGAGCAGATTCATGACCCTGTAGAGGAGCATCCGATAATCAAGGCCTCAATTAATTCCATTGCTCTCACTTATGATTTGGTGCATGACGAAGAAACTAGAAACCTTATGACGACAAAGTCGGTCCTGACTGGTGAAACCATCAATCGTTTCTGCCATTTACACAAGAGCACCGAGGATCTTCAGGACAAAGTTAGGATGCTGCGTGTGCTTGGTCAAAGATCTGGCACATGCTTTCAACGCTGTGTGGGCATGGATGCCCTCAATGCTGTCTATCTGACAACCTACGAGATTGATGAGAAGATGGGAACAGACTACCACCAGAGATTCATCGAATATGTGAAGAATGTGGAGGCACAGGATCTAGTAATAGATGGCTGCATGACAGACCCGAAGGGAGATAGAAGCAAGCGCCCTTCAGAACAGAAGAATCCAGATGTCTATGTTCGTGTGACGGAACGAAGAAAGGACGGCGTGGTGATCCGAGGGGCAAAGGCGCATCAGACGGGGGCTGTGAACTCACACGAGCACCTCATCATGCCGACTCTATCCATGAGAAACGAGGACAAGGACTACGCGATTTGCTGCGCTGTTCCTGCAGACGCTGAGGGAATCACCTACTACTATGGTCGACAGTCCTGCGATCTACGAAGACTTGACGAAACTGATACTGGAGATATTGATTGCGGAAATCCAGTGTATGGTGGTCAAGAGTGTTTGGTAGTCTTTGATGATGTGTTTGTGCCCCATGAGCGGATATTCATGAATGGAGAGAGTGAGTTCTGCGGCAGGCTGGTAGCGTCCTTCGCAGCCTATCACCGTCAGAGCTATGGTGGATGCAAGGTCGGTGTTGGCGACGTTCTCATTGGAGCGGCCGCCAGCATTGCTGAATATAACGGAGTGCCAAAAGCCTCTCACATCCGTGATAAGATAACAGAGATGACCCATCTCAATGAAACTCTCTTTTCCTGTGGCATTGCTTGTTCAGCAGCAGGAAAGCAAACTGCAGCTGGCAATTATCTTGTGGACATCTTGCTTGCTAATATCTGTAAACAGAATGTTACCAGATTCCCCTACGAGATTTCCAGACTGCTTCAGGATATCGCTGGGGGTCTATTTGTCACTTGTCCCAGCGCTAAAGAGATGAGCAATCCTGAAACTCGAGAGATTATTGAGAAGTATCTAGCCGGAGCAGACAATGTCAGCACAGAGGACAGAATCAAGATGCTCCGTCTAATTGAGAATCTGACCTTGGGCAGAGCCGCCGTGGGTTATCTGACTGAATCAATGCATGGAGCGGGGTCGCCTCAGGCACAGAGAATAATGATTGGCAGACTCAGCAATATAGAGGAGAAAAAGAAACTAGCGAAGCGGCTGGCAAATATCGAGGAGTGAATCTTCATCTCTGAGCAAAGAGGATTTTGCCCATAGTTCTGAGGTTTGCTAAGGCCATTTCAGCTCCGTTCCGCCAATCCCATGGACCCAGACCGCATTCAGGTCCAGCAAAGGGAACTCGATCAGAGCCATAGAGCTGTAAAGTTTCATCTAGATGCCTTTTCATCTCAGTTGGATTCTGAAGGTAGTTCGCATAGTCCCCTCGTTTTATTTCATCCCAAGCTGCTTTCAGGTCAACACCTGAAGGAATCGATGGCCCATCAGTCCTCATGATCGCCGCACGCACAAACTTGTCAGTGTTTTCAAGCCAGTCATGATTCACATACACCCCAACATGAGCCTCAAGAAGATTCCAATCAGCTGCAAACAGATGCTCATAGGGTGAGGTGTGTAGATGAATGCCTCGATAGATGTTTCTGGGCACATTGGAATATATTCTATTCCAGCATGAGACCATGTGATTGAGAGGCCCATCGCTTTTTGTATCTGTGAAGAAATCCCCCAAGCCCTCAAACCCAAAAGAGGGATCATCCAAAGTGATGACTTCTGGCTTCAGGTACCGGGAAGAAAAAAGTGCACCTTTCACATATTTCTCAACCAGGTCTGAAAAGAATTCCATCAATTTCTCATCATAGCTGCGAGGAAAGCCTGCAAGCCGTTGGAGATTAAGCATTAGCTCCAGAGGTCCCGTTATGCAGGCTTTGTAGGATATAGTATTAACTCCGAGAGCCTGACTCAATCCCTGCGCTCCCCTTTCCAATGCAACAACTTCAGCTACTCTAGTAGGAATGTTGTCGAGAGAAACCCGGCTCAATGCAATTTCGGCAGCTACTCTTTGAGCATTGGACTTTGTAACAAGCTTCTCTGACTCGAGATTCTTCTCTCCAGTTACTTCTATGAATATTGGCTCAAGATATTGAGATATCATTCCCCTACACTGAGCAAAGCTTATGACCGACATGTCTGGTCCCATAGCTTCGGTTTTGAATCGGAAAGCTTCATTGTGTTTGGCAATGAAATAAGATACCTCTTCGGCCTCTGCCCTAGGATCGTTCTCGATCATCCGTGCTCCTTCAACATACTTTGACATGTCCGCATCCAATGGAAAACTACCGACGTCTAGGGCTCTTATACAAGGTATAGACGAAGCCATGCAGGAATAACCGAGATGATTGCTGATATAGCTAACTGAGTGAGTCCATTTCGATGGATTGGAGATGGATTCATTGATTTGTCGTGGTTGTCATTTTCATCCTGCCGAGGGCTTAAGAGGAGGAACAACACAATAACTTAGGAGGCTTTGTTGATGAGGCGATTCTCATCCAGATGGTCCCTGTTGACCATTGGTGGCACACTCGTAATCATCCTCTATATAGCATTCACTTTCATATCTTGGGCATTTTATCCCGAGAGCTACGGTCCATCAACGCATTATCTCAGTCGACTTGGAAACTTCAACTATAGTCCATTTGGTGCCTACTTCTATAATATTGGATGCATTCTGACAGGCGCCGCTCTCTTTCCATTCTACATAGGACTCTATCAATGGTACACTAATCGCCTGTATCAAAAGATACCCCTCATAATGGGTCAGATTATTGGGTTAAGCTCCGCTGTGGCTTTGATAATGATAGGGATATTCTCCGAGGATAAAGGCAGTCCTCACATGGTGGCTTCTTCGACATTCTTTCTCCTGAACTTCTTTGTGCTGATTATCGTTAATTTCGCACTACTGCTGAATTCTGATTTCTGGAAGCTAGTTGCAGTCTACGGTTTCGCAATTGACTTTCTGACACTGGGGCTTCAATTTGCATTCGGAGGGCCTCTTGTTGAGTGGTTCACAGTATTTGGCTCCCTTCTTTTCGTTGCTCTACTCTCACTAAACACGGATGTTCTCCTACGCCCATTGCAAGAATAAAGACCATTAATTTGGAGGCAGCATCAGCCCAAACGAAGATGGAATTAGGCTGAGTCTAAGGCCACAGCCCTACCTCAATCAACCTCTCTTTCAGTATTTTCTGGCTCAGTCTCTCGAACTTGTGCACTGGGTAACAAATAAGCACGCTAGTTGATTTGGCAAAAGGTGCACTCCTCGATGCTCTTGCAATATCATCTGATTCTCTGAAGTGCTCTGTAACAAATTTCGCAAATACAATGGGTTCAATGGCAGAGTGAAATGATAGCCAGTACTGATTCGGATAGTTGGTTCGTAAATATGCGTCCACAGTTTCCCTATCTGCTATTTGTTCATCTATCTGAATCCTGAGGTAAAACTCAGTAT
Source organism: Candidatus Thorarchaeota archaeon (assembly GCA_048883405.1). GTDB lineage: Archaea > Asgardarchaeota > Thorarchaeia > Thorarchaeales > Thorarchaeaceae > SMTZ1-83. The sequence continues at coordinate 5,784 of JBHLQS010000100.1, read as the reverse complement.
CTTCTCCCGCGCTAAGATTCCATCTAGCTGCGAGCCAGAACGCGCCACTATCGGTAATGTCCGATAAAAGCCTCCTCACTCGCCTTGCGGACAGTCCAGTGTTATTTGCAATATCGGTGATTGACATTCTCGCATCTTCAATCAGCTGTCTCAGGACGCGCAGATGAAGCTTGGTCAGCTCGATTATTGTGCCCTGCTGTCTCAGAAGCGTATGTATCTCAACGTCTTGGACTGATTCAAGACTAGAAAGGAACTTCCGGAGATTCATCAATCCGGTCGCACCGATGTATTCCGCAAAAACCAGATAGGTGCGTCCCATGATAGATGCAACCAAGCCTGCCTGTACCACTCCAGGATATTCCCCCATCTCTCTGATAAGCGTGTCTTCATCCTCCAGACCGTCAGTTTGGAGAAAAGCTAGAAGTAACTCGGCTCCAGTCATTGCCGGTTTCATAATGACAACGAATTCTTCTATGACCCCTTGTTCGATAAGCTTCGTGACTCTCTTCCTCACGGCATTTGCAGTCATCCCTAGTTTGAGCGCAAGCTCTTGAAACGTCGCTCTGCAATTACTATCGAGTTCAAGGATGAGTTTCTTGTCGATTGGATCCAGCGTCAGCACCTTCTGGCTGTACTGGAGCATCCTTGACGGCGAAGAATATATCTCTTCGCGAATTCTGCGAACTGAGAAGGCCAAGCAGAGGAAACCATTATGCCCAATAAGCGCAATGAAGAGTCATGGGACAGGTTGTCTGATCATTATCAGGCAGCGCAGATTATCTCACTGGAGAACGTCCACTACAATCCATATGGGCCAGGGGAACGTGAGCTTGGGATAATAGGAGACGTGAAAGGGCTCGACATTCTAGAAGTCGGCTGTGGTGGAGGTCAGAATAGCATCGTGCTGGCCAAATGGGGTGCCAAGTCTGTGATTGGCCTGGACCAATCTGAGAGGCAGCTTGAGTATGCATGGCAACTTGCAAAGAATGTTGGGGTGGAGGTTCAGTTCGTGAAGAGCGATATGGAGGACATGTCCATTTTGGAGGACTCCTCCTTTGACCTCATTGTTTCTATGCATGCCATGAACTATGCATCTGACATTCAGAAGGTCTTCAATGAATGTTCACGACTTCTCAGACATGGTGGCAGATTCGTGACATGCATGACCCATCCCATCTGGCTTGTGTTTGGTGAGGCAATGGAAATGAAGGACCTCTCGAAGATTGTCAATTACTTCCAGGACGAGAGAGACGTATGGGATTGGGCTGACTACGATGGAGAGTCCATAGCTACCTTCGAGTCCACAGGCTGGCGTCTAGGTCAGATAATCAATGGTCTGATAGCAGCTGGATTCAGAATCGAAGGCATCTCTGAACCAAAGGGGTATACTCGGGAGGAAATCGAATCAGTGTCGCCGGAGTCCATACCATATCGCGAATCTAAAGAGCCCTATTACCCATTTGTTGATACTAATCAGATATTCCCGAATTCAGTAATTGTATCGGCAAAGAAAGATAAGGAGGCGTAGCGGATCCGTTTCCGTCCTTAATCTCAGCTATTCCCATTCTCTAAGCATCCAGCTGTGATACGCGAATAGAAAAGTTTGTAGCTAATATCGCCAATCGTGTAGTCTGTAGTATTCATCCACCATTTTGTCAATATTGACCACTGAACCTTTAGTATTCCCACTAACAAGTGGTTCGTTGACAAATCGATCGGGTAATGTATCATCTTCTCTGCTTACACCAAACTTCACATTTAGCTCTCGTTGAAGATTCACCGAATCCGCCATCATCTTTTGCAGTTGCTCTGGAGAATAATCAATTCCTGTTCCAGCCTTCAACAATGAAGAAGCATTCTCAAAGTTTAGGACGTCCATACAGAGACCTATGTTCTTGCACATAGTCATGGAGTCTGTCAGGAGGGCTATCTTCTCAGAATAAGTCACCAATGCGGCTTTTCCGTCCTCCTCCATTCTCATTGCCGCTTTCTCGGTTCCAAACCGCCTTTTCGACTCCTCAAACCTATTAGTGAGTTCGAAGTATGGTTCAGCCCTCAAGTGATCTGCCCCGCGAGATGCTATTGCATACGTTAGACCATATGCTTTGATTCCTCGTGGGTCTCCACAGATGATATCCAGACCCTTCACCTGCATGACGAGTTTCTGAGCCTCCTCATTGAAGTCCTTTGAGAGCCTCGTAGCGCCATCCGCGAGCCTTTCTCCGACGCCCTCCCGGAAGGTTAACAAATTTACTGCAGTTCTGATTGCTTCCACGTCACCCCATTCTATGCTGAGGCCATCCAGGTCCTCTGGAGATATGAACCCCTCCTCCTGGCACTCGATGATCCACCCAATGACCTCTGAGGCCGATATCGAGTCAAGTCCCATCTGGTTGAGCCAGTAGTTCATCTCGAGGGCAAAGGGCAAGTTGTCACTACCTAAACGTGAACTGAAGCTGCACAGAGTCTCGAACTCAGGTCCCTCAGCCTCATGTGTTTCTGTAACATAGTACCTCGAACAGTGAAGGTTGCAATTGAAGCAGGCCTTGTTCTTTACCTTGAAGTCATTAGCGAGACGCTCGCCAGAGATATCATTCACATAGTCGCATACACCCTCCCGGAAGTGCTTGGTGGGTAGGATCCCGATTCCATTGAGGTCGCTCATCAACATGGTAGTGCCTAATCGGTAACGTTTCTCATACTCATTGTGAACAGTGATATCATCACGAATCTTCTGGACCTCGTTAAGGAAGGCAAGAGGATCAGCGACTTCCACAGCGCCAAGGCCTCTGACCGCCAATGCCTTGAGGTTCTTAGAACCCATTACAGCGCCCATGCCTGTCCTGCCATTGACTCTATTGCCACTAGAAACTATGGTCGCAAAAAGGACCTTGTTCTCTCCAGCAGGTCCAATAGCGGCTACCTCGATGGAGTGGTCTCGATGGGTCTTTCTGATGGAAGATGTAGACTCGACAATTGTCTTGCCTGCCAGATTTTCACATTTCACGAACTCTACACCATGATTGTTTACAAGTAGATAGGTCAGAGTTTCTGCTATCCCGGTGATTATCATCTGGTCGAATCCTGTCAACTTCATCTCAGCTGCAAATTGTCCTCCAGCAGCCGAGTCTCCGAGAATTCCTGTCATAGGTGATTTTGCAGTCACAGTATAGTAAGCTGAGGCAGGGAGTAGTGAGCCAGTGAGAGGGCCAACTCCAAAGATTAAGATGTTATCGGGTCCAAGTGGGTCGCATTCCACATTCAGCTCTTCAAATAGCCTCTTTGTGTTGGCGGCACGACCCCCGATGACTGTTCGGAACCAAGATTGTTTGTTATTCTCTATTTTGATGCGCTCAGTGGAGAGGTCAATCCTGAGTGTCTTTCCCCCATAACCAAACATTTTCAGGCTGAACCCCTCCAGGTCTTTCTGATATCGTCACCCAGTCTTTCAATGTAGAACTGACGCCGCTCACTTGTGTTTAGTTTCTCCGCTGCACCCTCAAACCCGGACAAGGACACATGAAGAGCTGGCTTGAAGGCTATCGCACCCTCCGTACAAGCATCAACACACCTTGGCCTACCTCCGCAGAGATCGCAGACATATATCAAGTCTTCATGCTCATCTATAGCTCCAATAGGACACGCTCGTACACAAGTGCCACACAAAGTGCAGATAGTTGGAGCAATGACAACCTCTCCAAATTTCCCAATAGTCATTGCATCAACTGGGCAGTTCATGCAGTACCGTTCTTCACACTGGACGCAGACAACGGGGCCATCAATGCCAGTTTCGTAGAGGTGCATTACTTTAATCCTAGCCATCCGATTGCTGACTCTGCTGGTGTGAAAGAAAGAGCATGCGGTCTCACAGCTCCTGCAACCTGTGCATTTGCTGAGATCAACGTGAATCATCTGCTTATTCCTCAAGGGATTCAAGTCTGAAGATGACTTTCCCCTTCGGGTCTGGACATGTGAAATGTCTGACACTCTTCACCCAATGGTCATCCGGTAGGCTCTCCTTGACATTGATGATTGGAAAGACAGGCATCATGCTCTGCAATGCCCATATGCAGACATTGTTGCCATCAGGGATGCTTAGCCTTGATCCTTCCACAAAGAAATGGTCGCCCACCAAAACAGGCAGGTTACAGTGTCCATCTATTCGCTCAACAGTCACTTTGATCTTCGCCATTTCGACCATCCATACTCCACAATCAAGGGCCTCTTAAAGAGTATCGGTCAATGTGTGCAACTTTTTAGGATAACTCATCGATAGGGTGAGAGATTCTCTTGAGGTCACCTCTACTTCTGTTCCGAACTAGTGAAGTAGTATGCGATGTTTGCCCCAGTCTGCACTGTCTGCATTGATCCAGCTGTGCCAAGAATGTCCCCACAAGGATATGCCCAAATATAACCATCAATTGGCATAGTGACCTCTTCAAGAACGTCTCCGTATAGGTCGTATATCTCAGCGAACTTATCGCCTTTCTTCAGGAACTCTCCGGGTGTCTTCAAAAAGCGGATGAGCCCGCCCCTGTTTGCCCGTAAGATGCCCTCCCACTTGCAGGCACCTTTGATGATAGGAAATCCTTCCTGGAGCTCGACTTCTCCATCCAACATATCGAACACCTTCATGATGTTGAGGACACCCCTCACACCTGCAGTGGTTGAAGGCTCGGATATCCATCTTCCATCAATGAGTTCCATAAGAAGGTCAGGAACTCCCTTCTTAGCAACCAGATTCGCGAGCGTTGGTGGCGAATCTTCCTCAAATGGAGTCTCGTCGACAATAGTAGTGACTCCAAATGCTTCTGCCATCTTCCACAGGGCATCTTTGGTCTTGGGATTTCCGACCAAAATCTCTTGAAATATGAGAGAGTCAGGACGCGTATTACAGTGAATATTGATTACCATGTCAGCCTTGGACCATGCCTCATTCCATAGTGCATGAGCGAGGCGTTCAGTGGCGGTCCCATCTGGCTTGTCTGCTGTCAACGGGCTAGCGCTGCCTCCTCCTCCGAGGTCCTGATTATCAATCCAAGACAGGTATTGATGATGCATGTAAGCTAGCGGGTTCTCAACAGGGATACCGATGATAGCACCCCTCAACTTCTGTGGATTCACTTCATCTCGTAGCACTCGATGGATGACCTCGATTCCTTGAATCTCAATACCATGTTGTGTTGACACAACCAATAGAATTGGTCCGTCTTCAGCCCCATTCATAACCATGACTGGTATGTCTATGCGATCAGATGTATTGAGTTCTATACCTTCAATGACTCCCTTTTGAAGCTCTCCTCTCTGAGCTTGAGCTGTTCCAACCTTCAACGTTTCTGGCATTATCAGCACCTTTTCAATAGCCCGTGCTGTCCTTAGACATATTCTTTGCGCTACGAGTCTGCTATGCTAGAGGTCTAATTTCATATGATAGGCTCGCACCTCGAATCCGATACTATCGTAGAGCCTTTTCGCATCAGTGGCATCAGTTGGGCAGGTCAATAGAACTCTGTCAACACTAACTTTGCGAAACTCATCAATCACTTTGAGAATGAGTGATTTGCCAATTCCCTTCTCTCGATACTTAGGATCTACGGCTATCAACTCGATTTCGCCTACCCTATTGCATTCCCATTGAGTCAACACTTCCAGCGGGACTTCACGAAGAAATCCGAATGCGAACCCGATCAGTTTGCTTTCTTCTTCAGCGACCCAAAATCCCTCTCGAAAGGAGCTATATTTCTCAAAATCTGCCTCAGTAGATGGGCCGTCAAAGAACGCATA
>JBHLQS010000099.1:0-9948 GCA_048883405.1 Candidatus Thorarchaeota archaeon | reverse complement strand
GGTGCGAAGGTGTTTACAATCCCTAGGCAATTTGGCCCTTGCACAATCATACCATATTTCTCTGCTATCTCAACTATTTTCTTCTCTGCTTCTTGACCTTCGTGTCCGATTTCCTTGAAACCAGCAGTGATAATGACTAGAGCAGTGACTCCCTTCTCGCCGCACTCCACCATGACCGGAAGAACAAATTTGGCAGGGACGACTATGACTGCAACATCAACATTTCCCGCAATCTCAGAAACAGACCGATAGACCTTGAGGGCTAGAATCTCTCCTCCCTTAGGATTAATCGGATATATTCTTCCCTCAAAGCCACTCTCGATTAGGTTGCGTACTACATCATTTCCCAGTTTTCCCTTAGTCGCAGAAGCGCCAATCACTGCTATCGATTTTGGATTGAATAATACATCAATGCCCTTCTGTCTGTCCACCTTCAAGCACAACCAGGACTAAATCAATGCCGGAGTTTTCGTACCGGGGTGTATGATATACCTTCTGCTAATGAGGCAAACTAGACATCAAATAGAGGGGTGCCGAATCCAGTTTTATATATGAGAGCCAGTATTACTCACAATCATATTGATGTGTTACGTGGGTTTCACACAGGTGATACTCACATGAAGCTCGTAACCTTACACATTCCTGAAACATACGTTGAAGGACTTGAGAAATTAGTGGACAGTAATCTCTATCCGAATCGATCTGAGGCAATCAGGATTGCCATTCGTGATCTTTTGAAGAGAGAGCTGTGGAGCTAAGGGAGTTGAAGGAATAAATGAAGCTAATCACGCTTCATGTCCCGGAGCAGTATATAGAAGGTCTTGAGAAGCTCGTTGACAACAAGCTCTATCCAAACAGGTCTGAGGCTATTCGCATTGCTATCAGAGACCTCTTGAAAAGAGAGCTTTGGGGTTAGAATCACACCCAGATTTGGCGCCAGCGAATAATAGATACGAGCCGAATTTAGGCATCCGAGATTGATTGAAAAGCGCTTTTTCTTCGGAGGCTATGTCAACTCGAAGTCGCGAGTTTGGTGCGCACAGATACAAACTTTAATATGGCCTCATATAATATAATCAATTGCAGGCGGAAACCTGCTAGACCTCGCGACTCAGAATTTGGCTGCAACATCGACCAGGAGCATCATGTGAATGGGACTAGACTCAACCGCCCTAGCGGGACCTATGAGTGGCAATAATCGCTTTGTGAAGGGATGTCCCTGTCTCAAGGAGTTCGGCAGTGAGAAGGTCTGCCTGAACAATGATGACGTAGTCCCAATTGTCACTATCACGGTCGACCCAGTGTTCCTAGGAGAAGCGACATCATCTACAGACCTTGCCAATCTTAAGAGTGATAATGAGAGTATGTGCTACCTGCTGATTTTCCTTGATGCTGATGCTGACCAAACCTATTGTATTAGTCAGGGACAGAAGATTCGGATTAATTCACAAGATGTCAAGGCTTCGGAGATTCTAGCAGCATTGCAATTTGTGACTACCACGGAACAGACAAGTGATGGCATTGCATGCTCTTCATGCCTCTACAAGTATCTAGTCACACTCGGAGAAACGTTTGACGATGTTCTTTCAGAGGCTGAGCGTTCGGAATTAATCTCTGCGTATGTGAAGAACATCACCTCTCAGATGGCCACAGAGCTAATTGGGAGCGATACAAACACAGATCCAGAAGTGATTGATGAACTCGTGAACAGTAGAATCAACAAGCTTCTCACCTTGAGAATAACTTGGGCGTCAATTCTGCATGATCTCAACAGAGACAATGGTGACAGAAAAATCATCGATCTCATTCGTCGCTATAGACAGCTAGCACGATTTGAAACGATATTCCTCTTTCAAGTCTCGACGCTGAGGGAGTCAGAAGACAAGGAAGTCTCATTGGGTCTATTGAGATTCATGGTGGATGTTGCAGAACGTATAGTGAAAGTGATTGCATTAATCAGAGATTCGACACATTCTGTGGCAGAATCAAGTGATGTGCCCAAATACATACATGATCTCTTGGACGAGCAGATTGAATATCGGAATCGAACAGAAGAGTGGTTCACAAATCTAGTGAAATTGCTTAATACGATTGAGATACGCACGGCACAAAAATCCTCATAAACATGCGCGACACTGAGAAGTGAGGTTAAGTAAGAGACCCGCTAGCCAGAAATCGTAAACGGAGCCGATGGAGTGACTGTAGGACTGAATGATGGGCAGAGCCAAAGTCAAATCAAGCTGGTTAGAGGCTGCCCTTGCTACAAAGTCTTTGGAGACGAGAAGCTTTGTGTCAATGATGACAAGGTCCTGGAAGTTGAAGCCATCGAGATAGATCCTATGCTCTTCTCGTTTCACAAGACTAGAGAAAGCATGAAGGCCGAAGAAGCCATGGATGACAATGTATGCTACACAGCAATATTCGTCAACTATCCGGATAACAGGGTGTTCTGTATATCTCAAGGATGGGTCCTAAGAATCCATGGAAGAGATGTTCCGGGCGACGACTTGGAAGATGCACTGCAGTTCCTTTCAACGAAGGACCTTTCAGCGAGTGCCGAAATATGTTCTGAATGTCTCTATAAATTCCTGCTCACTCTCTCAGATAAGTTTGCAGACACTATGTCGAAGAAGGAGAAGACTGACGAAGTAAAGCGCTATGTGGACAAATTCTCGCTCATGATAGCTGTAAAGGCGAGCCAGACTGACAAAATGATGGAACCAATAGGCACTGAAGATGATATTGAGGAGGGTGTCGACCACTTTGAATTCCTCAGGAAGTATCTGGTGCAGCTGCTCGAACAGCAACAGTCCTGGACCGATCTTCTGAGCGAGTTTTCTGATGAAGCAGACATCTGGCTACGAAACATTGTAGAGATGAGAGTCCGCTTAGCAAGACTGGAGTATCAATTCTACAGTCAGACGCTGCAAATCAGAGACATAAACGACTTCAACATGCTAATCAAGATGCTACAGTTCATTCTCAAGACATCCAGTGATATTCTAAATTTGAATGATCAGATCCATACGGAAATACGGTCTAGGAAATTCTACGAGAAAGCACAATCAGACGCCAGATTGGACAATCTGGCCTCCTATGCAGAAAAGAGTAGAACAGTTGAGCATAACTTCGGGAATATTCTGCAAATCCTCAGTAAGCTATGATTCTGCATTTTCATTCATCATCACTTGAGAGCGCCGTAGGTTTCCGCGAGCCAATCTAGATATAGCTTAACTCCTTGCCTCAGGGAAATTTCTTGCTTCCAGCCAGCTTCCCGCAGCAATCCAACATCTAAATCAGTAAGCAGCACATCTCCTGCCCAACCACGTTCAGAACCGGTGAAGCGGATTTCAACGTCATTTCCGGTAAGCTCTTCAACGACCAGCTGAGCAATGTCTTTAACCCTTAGTCGTTCTCCAGAACCCACATTGACTGCAGTATACCCAGAAGCCATATTCTCAGCTAACGCAATGGTCGCATTAATAGCATCCGTTACATACAAGTAGGATTTCTCCTGCAAGCCGGTTCCAAGGACTTCAAGACGATTCGGATTCTCCTTGAGTTTCTCATAAAAATCAAAAATCACGCCATGAGTCAGTCGGGGTCCAATGATGTTTGCCAATCGAAGACTTACAGAGTCAAATCCATACAAAGCTGAATACGATGAAAGATACATTTCCACTGCACACTTTGCCGCCCCATAGTTGCTGATGGGTCTAAGTTGGGCTGATTCAGGCGTAGGCAGAATTTCTGAATCACCGTAAACAGTTCCCCCAGAGGATGCAAATATAATCTTGGTAATGTCATTCAGCCTCATAGCCTCTAGTAGCAGAAGGCTTCCCTGCACATTTATGTGAAAGTCCAAGAGGGGTTGAGCGGTGCTAAGCCTTACGTCCGGCTGTGCAGCAAAATGATAGACAAGGTCGATGCCATTCATTACTTTGGAGACATCATCGTCAGAGGTGATTGATCCTTTCACAAATAGGAACTTGACATCTTCTTCGTGCTGCCGAAGATTATTCATCACCCCAGTTGATAGGTCATCTAGCACAACCACCTCATTGTCTGTCAATAGACGATCAACCAAATGGCTACCAAGAAAGCCTGCGCCACCAGTCACCAGTATTCTTGCCATTGCATTCAGTCCGCAAGTTCTTACCTTTGGCATTAAATCTTACTAGGCGGTGAAACGCGAATCGGAAAGGATGGTTTCAATAAGCAATGATGCGTTGGGATTTTCCTGATTTTCATTCCATTCTAATACAAATTCCCTGTAGAGCGACAATTCTCTCAAGACGGGGAATGATAAATCCTTAAGTTCGTTGAGCCCCATTTCAGGCCCTGTACCCAGGCCAGGACATATCTCTTTAACTGCACTTAAGCCCCAAGTAGTTTCCCCCTCTTTCTCTCGAAATACAAAAGGGAAGGACCTACACACTCCAGGTCTGAATTGATGAATCATGCAGAGATCGTCTGACAAGAAGATACACTCGTTGTTTTCCATTCGGCGAAGAGCAATATAGGCTGCTCCATGTTCGATGTTCACAGCAGGAATATCTCTCATACCAACAGGCGAGTCACCACCATTTTCTGGCAACACATAGAAGTCCAAAGCACGAAGTGTTTCGGCTGCTGAGATACCCAAGAAAAACGATAGCCGGACTATGTCGCTACCTGTGACGGTCACCAGAAGATCCTTCTCCTTGCAGCATGCCCCACACTTTGTACACTCGAAATGAACCTCAGTTCCCAGATTTAGCCACCTCTCTCTGCACTATCAATTTCGCCTCTTAAAGGAAGGCAAAGGACCAATTAGCTTAGTGAAGGAAGAAAAGCCTCTAGCGAATCTAGCCCCTGCTCTATCGTTTTTTGAGACGCAGCATAGCAGAACCGCAGATAACCGTCAAACGCTCTTCCAAATACCGAACCAGAGGCAGTGGAAACGCCTGCCTTCATGAGAAGCAACTCGGCGATTGTATCGCTGCTCAAGCCATATGCACGGAAGTCTGGAAATGCGTAGAAAGCACCTTCTGGCATCTCGCACTCGACATCTTCTATATGACGAAGCCGCTCGACCATGTAGTTCCGACGAGCTTCGTAAGCCTCACGCATTTTCGCGATATGACTCTGGTCACTCTCTAATGCCACAGCACCCGCATATTGCACAAAGGATGTAGCACATGAGGTGGTGTTCTGTTGAATCCGCACCATATTCCCGATTGTTTCAGGATTTCCGATTGCATATCCGAGGCGCCAACCAGTCATACTGTAGGCCTTGGAGAATCCACTAATTACAAGTGTATGCTCCATAACTGGATCCACCTCAAGCATGGATGATTGCTTTAAGCCATCATAGACAAGCGACTCATAAATCTCATCACTAAATACGACAAAATCGTAGTCTGTGGCAAGGTCATAGATGAGCTTCAAGTGGTCCTTGGAAAGGACTCCTCCAGATGGATTATTGGGACTATTGATGATGATGGCTGTAACAGTCTTGTTGACACTGCACTTCAGTGCTTCTTCATCGAGTTTATACCCTGGCAAAGTTGAAACGTCCCTTGGTTTCCCACCTGCCATTCGGACCAGCACGCGATACGTAGGCCAAGCCGGAGATAGGAGAAGCACATCATCACCTGCATCAAGCGTGCTCAGAAAGCCATTGAATAGAGCCATCTTTGCTCCAGGAGTCACTATCACATCCTTGCGCCCATTAATCTCAATGCCTCGAGTTGCATAATGATTCTGGATAGCATCAAGTAGTTGCGGAATCCCCCGAGATGAGGTATATTTTGTGAGGCCTTTGCTTAGAGCAGTATTTGCTGCTTCCACGATATGGGGAGGGGTGGGAAAATCTGGCTGTCCCACTTCGAAATGGTATACAGTCTTTCCATTGGCTTCCAATCGGGAAGCAAGCTCAAACATTTTCAGGGTTCCAGAAGGCGGTATTCGTTCCATATGATGACTTGTCCAGTCCATACGTCATGCCTCACCTTTGTCCTAACGACACTCAGCTGAGCGCGTCCAGAGAAATGCGCGCTGGCTTCTAGAACTAATATTACTTCCGGCGGGATACTATAGAACCATTCGCTCGGACAATACATGCTTCTGATGTTCTGTACCTCTGACTTCGATCCGATCTAGCAGTGCCTCACCGAAACCTTGGTCATACGCATGTTTAAGGTAAGACACCTTCATTGGATCCAAACCGAAGAGTCCTGCACAATAAGAATCCACTGCAACTGGGTCCACACCGACAACCACTCCGCCCACCTTCATCCTGCGTCCTGTATGCCTCTTCCCAATGACAACCTCAGATAGGTCGATCACTGTCAAATTAGGACGAAATGCGCTTAGAAGATCGAGCAAGACAGCTTCTAGGCAAGTATGGAAATCCCCTTTTTCTACCTCCGGCAGCAAGCCAAAGAGATTCTTTATCCCGCCCCAAACAATGCCTTGATCTGGTTGAAATTTGAGAGTTGCCACATTTACAAGAAAAAGCGGGTTTCTTAGTGCGTGAGGCATTTCATGCGATGCGAACTGGAAACCAGGCATAGATTTCGATTCTAGAGCATCAAGTGAAAGATTGAACAGCTTGACCTTTTCAGTGGCAAGTTCATTGTATCCAAGTTTTGCGTAGGCATCTTCAACAGTCCTGTAAGGATTATCACTCTCTACAATTAACACCTCAGCAGTATCCTCAAAAAGACCAACAACCGCTCCTATGATTTCGAGAGAAGTATTTCCTGGAATCTCAGGGTCCAGAATCGAGGGCTTTATCACAACCCTTCTTGCGGCCCTTGTAATGGGTAGGGGTTGCGTTAGCTTAGAGAGAGCCGCTGCAAGAGCCTGGCGCGGATTCTTCTTTACAGCTATTGCGACTTCTGCTAAAGAGCCCATAAGATTGACCTGCAGCCCATGGCTTTAAGTGAGTCTATCCGTAAGACTGTTGGAAAATGGGCCTCAGACCAGACGCGGCTTCTATGGTCAATCAAGTGCCAAAGAAGAGACGCCGAGCTCTTCTTCTACGCTCTTCCTCAGTTTCATCAGTTTCTGGGGGTGGGGGTGGCGGCGGGGGTTTAACCGCGGGAGTATCTTCCAACTCTTCAGAAACCTGCTCATCTTCAGCATCTGTGGAGATGATTTCATCATCTTCATCATCGTCTTGAAGTGGCGGCTCGTCATATGGGCTCCATAATTCGCGTTTCGGTGCAGATACTGGTGGCGATTCTTCAGTGCTTGAAGGAGACTCTAGAACCTCTAAGACATCGTCATAGGTTTCGACTTCAAGATCTTCAGCCTCCGGAGGCATTAGTTCCTCCTCGTCTGCTTCAGCCAACACAGCTCTCATGACATCTTCCGGGGTTGAGGGCACAATCTTTGTATCATCTTCCTTATCGACCGCGGATACTGGCTCATCTAATGGAAAGTCTGCTAGAAAGTCGCGTTTCATACCCTCGAATGCGAGCTCATCAGCCGAGATGGATTCTTCCTCATCTACAGATGTTTCAATCTCCTCTATCGAAACTGGTTCAGCAGGTGGCGTTTCATCTTCATCACTGACCTCATTCAGATTGCCATGCTCCCCTGCTACTTCGCTAGCAACCAGTTCTTCATCACTGTAGGGAATATCCTCAACCTCCGAATCGACATCTGGAATTGGTTCCTCGAAATGGGTTGGCTCTTTGATTTCTCGTGGCTCATCTACCTCAGGGTCATCTGAACCATACTTCATTCCCAGCTCCTTGCCCAGACATGACTTGCATCGTTTTGCCGCAGCAACCAGTCCTTCAGCTAAGAAATCATCAATGGTTTTGGCATCCTTGGGATGCTTCCGAGCCCATCGCAGAAATGAATCCACCATTCGAAGTGCGTCGCGAACACCCATCCAGTAATTGTCATCTCTTTCCTCTGAGGACACATGTGCCACCTACTTGCTTCAATTATCAGAACGGAATAAAGGCTTTGTATCATACAGCAGTTACATTTCACACCTTAATCTTGTGTTGAGAGGGCAAGAATCTCTTCCATGAGTTCATCAAGTAGATTTTGAATCTCATTTCTTTTGAAATCGTCAATATCTGAGCCTACACAGACGACTCTTGTCGGAATGCCTTCTCCCAGATTCTCACGAATTTCGTTCCTATACATCGTTTCGATTTCAGGATCAGCATCTTTCATAACAATGATAGCACCAGCTGCTCCTTTGTATGTAAGCGATAACAGAATATCAAGTGCAGAGTGTTTTGGAGACATGAAGAGTGCAGAAACATCTGAGTCCTCCCACTCTATCTTCGCTGCACCAATGCGAATGCCATCGACAGACATCACTTGTTCATTGAACACGCCTAGGACCTGTTCTAACAGTCCATCTTCAGGACCAACTACTGTTACCTTGAAGAGATAGCGCGACTTCTCTTTCTTCTTTTTCTTTGATTTTTTCTTAGGTGACATTCCGGCACCCCTCGTTATTGTTGAGTATACGGCGTGACTCAACAAACATAGATTTCTGACTGCCCCTTGATTGATATGTCTTGTGTGGCCTTAGAATCAGGATGAGGTGTATAGATTCTTAAGCCTTGAATGGCGGTCTGCATATTGAGGCGGTATCGATGATATCAGTTACAGAAGTCTTTGATGCCCTGAGGCCAGTTCAGGACCCAGAACATCCCATCAGCATAACAGATCCCAGAATGGCTATTGTCAAAGAGGAATACATATCTGTAACAGAAGAGAGAATTCAGGTCAAATTCAAGCCAACTGTTCCGCATTGTCCGATGGGGGGTCTGATTGGAATCTTGATCCGCCATCGCCTTGAAGAGATATATCCGGATAGTGCGGTTTCTGTCAGGGTGCTACCAGGCTCGCACTCAAGAGAGCAGGATGTCAATTTAATGATATCAGATGATGCCAGGTATTCTGGAATCGTTGAACAATTGAAGGAACGTGGTATGCTCTAAGATGGCGTGCAGCCTATTGGTATGGGATGAAGTTTGCGATTATCAGAACGACTCATTATTCTTGGATTGGCACTATCGCTCATAGGATTTCTTTTAATTGCTCTCGTGAGTTCAACTGGCGAATCCGGCTTTGTTTTTTTCTTCCCATTCTTCTTCATTGGTGATGTGTCTGGACCATTTGTGATCCCAATTCTTCTGTCTATGCTCCTGATGTTGATGATATTCTTCTTCTGGCTTCTAAGAGCAAGCAGTTACACAGAGATTGAGAAATACATGAAGACAGCATCTCTATGTAGATACTGCAGCAATCCAATTCCTGTCGGTTCGAACTTCTGTCCTTCATGTGGACACCCTCTTGGAGAGGACTCAACGGAGAGCAATGAGCAGATGTATTGATGGAGGTCTTCTGGAATGATTCAAAATATGATTAGATTTGTCACCAGAGAAGATGTGCCACATATTTCCGCAATAGAAAGAACGAGCTTTCCTAAACCCTGGGATGATGATGTCTTCCGCATCTTGGGGGCATGGCGAGGCCGAGTTCGAACCCAGAAAGGGAAGACTGTCTTCATGTATGTGATTGAGGAAGATAGCGAATTAGCCGGATATATTGTATGGGAAGAGGATTTCCAGTTGAAAGAGAGTCACCTTCTCAATATAGCAATTCGGCAGCAAAGCAGACGTACGGGGCTAGGAAGAGAACTTCTAGAGTACGCTCTTAGTATGATGCGTGAACGCAATATGTCCTACTGTCGATTGGAAGTGAGACAGAGTAACTCACCTGCTCAAGCGCTTTACGCCAATGTAGGTATGTCTGTGCTATGCCATGATGACCATTACTACGAGGATGAAGACGCACTCATTTATACAATCCGGCTCTAGCTTAGCTCTTTCTCGCCTTTGTGATTACCGGTCCAAGATAGTCGTGATATAGACGAAGATATGATTCGTCGCGGGATACCACAGCCAGGGGAGTACCAGCTGCTTC